>CARXAY010000094.1 GCA_949093475.1 uncultured Oscillospiraceae bacterium | reverse complement strand
GGAAATTGCGCCTCCACACAGCGGTGTGAAAAAAAGGGGAGAAGTGTGGAAAGAATGTGGATGGCGCAGGCTTCCACAAAGAAGTCACATAACACCCACATCGGAGTGTGGAAGATCACTCAAATTTTCCGTTGATGGCGCTTTTCAAATCGCGGATGATCTCCCCTAAATCGGGGTCTTCCTTCAGCAGCTTTTCCACCCGCTTGATGGAGGAGATCACGGTGGAATAGTGGCGGTTGCCAAAAATGTCGCCGATCTCCTGAAGGGACAGGTCGGTCATATTGCGGATGAGGTACATAGCCACATTCCGGGAGGCGGAAATGGTCTTATTCTGCCCCTGTCCCTTGATGGCTTCGCTGTCCAGCTGGTAAAACTGGGCCACCTCGCTGATGATAAGGTCGGGGGAGGGGAGAAACTCGTTTTTGGTGGAGAGCATATCCCGCACGGCGCGGATCACATTGTCCACGTTGATCTGCTCCCCCAAAAGCTCCTGCATGGCCACCAGCTTGCTCACCGTGCCCTCGATCTGGCGGACGTTGGAGGTGATGTTTTCCGCCACATATTGAAGCACCGGCTGGGGCAGGTTCACCCCGCGGGCGATGGCCTTATTTTTGATGATGGCCACCCGCGTTTCATAGTCGGGGGGCTGAATGTCGGCGGACAGACCCCAGTCGAACCGGGTCTTGAGCCGTTCCTCCAAGCGAAGCATCTCCTGTGGAGGGCGGTCGGAGGTAAAGACGATCTGCTTTTGCTGTTCGTGGAGAGTGTTAAAGGTGTGGAACAGCTCCTCCTCACTGGAGTTTTTTCCGGCGATGAACTGCACGTCGTCCATGAGAAATACGTCTACCTCGCGGTATTTTTTGCGGAATTCCTCCATGTAGCGCTCCTGCGAGCGGAGCTTTTCGATCAGCTCGTTGACAAAGGTCTCGCTTTTGACATAGAGGATCTTCCAGTCGGGGTGATCCTTGTGAATGGCGTGGGCGATGGCGTAGAGAAGGTGGGTCTTACCCAGCCCGGAAGAACCGTAAATAAACAGGGGATTATAGCTTTTTCCGGGATTTTCCGACACTTTTTTTGCGGCGTTGTAGGCAAAACGGTTGGATGCGCCCACCACGAATTTATCGAAGGTATATTCCCCCGTGCCCTTCAAAAATGCGTCCTCTTCCCCGGCCTCGCCGCTCTCCCAGCGTTTGGCCTCCTCCGCGTCCACGAAGCGGACGGGAATGGATTGGGAAAACAGCTCATAAAGCGCCTTTTCCACGTTGTCCAGATAGCGCTGGCGGATGATGTCCCGCTTGAACTCCTCCGGGGAGCAGAGAATGAGCGTGTCCCCGTCCATGGCCACGGCGGTCACGTCGTCAAACCATGTCCGCAGGGTGGTGGAGGTGAGATCCTCCCCCAAAATCAGAAGGGCTTTTTTCCAGATCTCGTTGGCGGTATTCACGCGGCCCTTCCCTCCTTCTTTCGTAGAGTGATCAAAACAGAGTTTTACACACCATTGTACCATAAAACGTGGAAGGATACAACTATAAAAAAGAGACTGTGTTGAAAAACACAGTCTCTTTTGCTTTTTCCAGCGTGTCACGCTCGGGTTGGACACATCACGCCGTGGCTTCCCTTCGTCTCGGGGTAAATTGCGCGGCCTGCGGCCACTTACCAATTTACCCCTCGCTTCGGTCCATCCCCGGCTATGTGTCTACCCTCGCGCTTCCTACTTCATGTACTGATAGAGGAACGAGATGGCTTCCGCCCGGGTGGCGGTGCGCCCGGCGGCATAGCTTCCGGCAGAACCGCCGTTCACCAGTCCCAGACCCTGCGCCAGCGCGGCGTAGCCCATATCCCCGGCGGGGATGGAGGCGGCGTCGGCAAAGTCGCAGCGGAAGATACCGGGAATGTTGGCGATCTTCTCATAGCCCGCGCTGTCCAAAAGGCACTTCACCAACTCGCCCCGGGTGACAGTCTTTTCCTCATTGCGGGTCTCGGGGGTGACCAGACCGTAGGTATAGGCCCGGCTGTAGAGCCAGTCCACGTCGTCCTTGGTGGCGGTGGCGGGGTCGAAGGAGTAGCCCTCCACGCTCAAAAGCAGGGCGATCATGTCCCGCTGGGTGAGGGCCTCGGCGGGCTTCAAAGAGCCGCCGCCAAAGCCGATCTGGAACACCGCCAGCGCGTCGGCGGCGGGCTTGACCCAGTGGCCGTCCAAATCGTCGTAGGTGATGCCGGTCTCCTCGCCGGGGGTGTAGTCCCAAGAGATCACCTCACCGGTCTCGGCGTCCACGCCGCGGATGTGCTTGTTCTCCGGCTGGGAGAGGACAAAGCCGGTTTTCAGGGACTCCACGTACTCATAGCCCGCCTCCTTGAGGAGGGGCATGATCTGCTGCCCGGCGAGAGAAATGGACACGGGCACTTCCATGTAGCCGTAGTGCAGCGCCAGCGCGGTCTCATAGGTCTCAATGGCGGCGGCCTTGCTCACCACCTTGGCGGGGGTGACCAGCGTAATTTCGTTGTCAAAATGGCCGGAAATATAGGTCAGCGTGCCGTCGGCGGCGTCCACGCCCACGGTGTAGGAGTTGCCGTCAAAGAAGTACCCGGCGTTCTCCTGCTGGAAGGTGAAGGTGTGCTGCCAGCCCTTGGTGTCCTTGGCGCTGTCGGTGGAGAACAACCCCAGCTTGGCGTAGTTCTCCCCGGCAAAGGCGGTGAGGAAGGCTTCAGCGGTGGACTGGGCGGTGTTTACGGGGGTGGAGATGGGGAAGCTGTCCGGCCAGCCGTCCTTATAGGAGCGGCCGGAGCGCAGGGACTGCAGCTCCCCGGTCTTGGCGTCCACGGTGACGTATTTGTTGGCGGTCGCGCCGTCCAGCTGGCGGCCGTAGGTGAGCCGGCAGGTCACGTCGTAGTCCTCCGGGGTGCGCTCCACCCCCTCGTCCAGCTTCTTTTCGGAAATGCTGTAGGTGGCGGTGGCCAGCGTGTACTTCTCCAAGCCGATCTCCGGCCATGCGTTCTTCAGCACCTTGTCCAGATCTTCCTTGGAAAGGGCGGTTTTCAGGATGGCCGCGCCGTCCTTCTCCGCTTGGGTGAGGGCATTTTTCATCGCCCCGGCGTCCTCCGGTGCGGCGGCTTCCATGTCAGCGCTGGTAAAATAGCGGTTTCCCGCGCCGCCGGAAGCCCACAGCTTGGCGCGCAGCTCGGTGAGGTTAATGAGCTCCCCGGTTGCGCCGTCCACATAGTAGCTGTCGCCGGAGAGGGGCACATACTGCACCCGGGCGGTCTTGCCGTCGTCCAGAAGGACATATTTGGCCTCCATGTCGATGGTAGAGCGGAGGAGGCGGCGGGCCTGCGCGTCGGTGACGGAGGTATCCTTGCCGGGAACGCCGCCCAGATAGCCGCTGTTCTCGTCGCTCCGGTCAAAGCGCAAAACGGTGAGGTCGCTGGCGCGGACGGAGACGTGGCAGGTGATGGGGGATTCCAGCCCGTTGAGCAGAACGGTGCCGTTGTACCAATAGGTGTTCTGAGAGAGGGAGGGCCGGTACTTGTTGGACAGCTCAATGGTCTCCACAGGGGCTTCCAGCACCATGGCGAGGAAGGCCTTGGCGGTGTCGTAGGCCGCGCCCGACTTGTCCTCCGGCAGACGGGGGATGTCCAGCCGCCCGCCGTTGGAGCGGGAGGGGAGAGCTACGGCGATGTCCTCTACAGCGCGGTAGGCGTTGTAGGAGTAGATCTTGCCGGAGTCGTCGGCGGTGATGGTGAGGCCGATGCCGTCGCCCGACCAGCTCAGCTTCCAACGCTTGCCCAGCAAAACGTCCTCCTCGCTGTAGCCCTGAAAGTCGTCGTAAAGCTCGGTGTCCAGCTCAAGGGTTGCCTTGACCTTGGCGGTGACGTTCATCAGCTCCTGATCCGCTTCCTCGGCGGCCAGAGCGGGGGCGGCCACGCCGAAGAGCATCAGCGAGGCGAGGAACAGGGACAAAAGTTTGCGCTTCATGGTTTTTCTCCTCCTCTTGGAATGTTTGTGCGGGGGTTGTCTGATATTCCCTTGGACGAAGGGGTTGGGAAAAAGTTCCGAAATTTTTTTGAAAAACCCCTTGACAAACTCGAACAGGTGTTGTATAAATAGAACAACGGTTTCAGCGAACAAAGTTTCGATAAAAAAGAAGGCAAACATCCCGTTTATGGGACAGAAAAGAAATTACAATTGGGACATCCAAGAAACAAGGAGGAATTCCCCATGGAAAAGGTAAAAACAGCGGTAGAAAAAGCGGTCAATATGCCCTTTGGAACGGCTCAAATGCTCTATGGGATCTCGGTGCTGCTCACCTTCGGGGTGATCGGACGGATCTCCATGCTTCTTTAAGGCATGCGTGGCCGGCATGGCGCTATGTAGGGCCGATGAGGACATCGGCCCCTACAAGAGAGACGAACGCTTCGATTGGATCGTAGGGGCGGCTGGCCTCAGCCGCCCGTCTCAAAAAACGCACAGGGGGACAGTTTTTCACACTGTCCCCCTGTTTTTTATTCCTCGATTTCCTCTTCGGTCGCCGTCACCGCGATGTGCAGCTCGTCCAGCTGGGCCTGGGTGACGGGGCTGGGGGCGGACATCATCAGATCCTGCGCGGACTTGTTCATGGGGAAGGGAATGATCTCCCGGATGGAGTCCTCCCCGGCCAGCAGCATCACCATCCGGTCAACGCCGGGGGCGATGCCCGCGTGGGGCGGCGCACCGTAGGTAAAGGCGTTATACATGGCGGGGAACTTCTTCACCACGTCCTCCTCGCCAAGCCCCACAAGCTGGAACGCCTCGATCATGATCTCCGGGTCGTGATTGCGCACCGCGCCGGAGGAAAGCTCCACGCCGTTGCACACTAAATCGTACTGGTCGGCGGTGATGGACAGGGGGTCGATCTCCCCGTTGGCCGCTTTTTTCAGCGCCTCCAGCCCGCCGGCAGGCATGGAGAAGGGGTTGTGGCAGAATTCCAGCGCGCCGCTTTCCTCCCCGATCTCGTACATGGGGAAGTCCACGATCCAGCAAAATTCATAGGTTTCCTTGTTAAAATGTTCGGGGGCGAGCTGGGCCGCCATTTTCAGCAGCACCCCCGCCGTCTTTTGGGCCGTCAGCAGCGGCCCGGCCGCCAGACCCACAAAGGTATTCGGCTCTAACCCAAGGGCCGCAATGACTTCGGCCTTTTTCTCCTGAAGGAACTTGGCGATGCCGCCCACCAGCTCGCCCGCCTCGTCCAGACGGAACCAATAGGTCTTTTGGGCGGTCTGCACCTCCACGTCGGCGCAGAGCTTATCAATTTGTTTCCGGGTGGCGGTAAAGTTTGTAACCTTTACGGCCTTCACCACGTTCCCCTTGAACGGCTCAAAGCCGCAGTCGGCCAGCAGGCCGGTCGCGTCTTGAAGTCTCAAGTCGATGCGCAGGTCGGGCTTGTCCGAGCCGTAGGTGTCCATGGCTTCCAGGTAGGGAATGCGGGTAAAGGGGGCCTGGGACGCCACGTTATACTTGCCGTATTTGGCAAAGATAGGAGGCAGCACCCGCTCCAGC
>CARXAY010000093.1 GCA_949093475.1 uncultured Oscillospiraceae bacterium | reverse complement strand
CGGCTCGCCCCAGCACACCCCCCGGAATAGAGGCGGCTATACCACCGTGGTCACCGATATCTCCGGCGGCTACATCGGCATCGGCACGCTGCGGATCAACGCCCGCACCGTGGGGAAGATCACGCTGGATCAAAGCGGCGGCATCTACACCGGCGTGGGCCACTCCCCTGCCGCTACAGTGACCGACAGCACAGGCCAGACTCTGGTGCTGAACCGGGATTATGTGCTGCAGATCCGAAACGCGGACACCCACGCCGTGGTCTCCTCTCCCGTGGACGCCGGAACATATGAATACATCGCCGTGGGGATCAACAACTATGTGGGCAGCGTCACCGAAACCCCCGCCGCCTACACCATTGCTCCCAAGCAGCTTGGCAATCAGGATCTGGGCGGCACGGCCAAGATCCGGGGCGTGATCCTTGACGCCCCCGGCTACGCCACGCTGAACAGCGGCGAGACCTCCCTTACCCCCCGTTATTCTCTCTACTACAACGGCATGACCCTGCTGCGGGGTGCCGACACCGCCGCCGACTACTACCAGACCATCACCGTCAGCGGCGGCTCCGACGTGGGAACGGTCACCGGGCCGGGCACTTACATCTTCACCATTCACGGTCAGGGCAACTACGCCGGGGAGGTCAGCTTTACCCTCCATGTGGATCAGGTCACCGGCGACCTGCGGGTGACCAACGCCTCCACCTTCACATATAGCGGCTGCGTTTTCTCCCAGTACAACTGGGCGCAGAGCGCCACGGTGAACTGGAGCCCGGCGGGCGTCACCACCCACGGTCTTGACCCCTATCAGTTCAACGTGTCCATCGAACGCTATGTGGACAACCACCGCGTGCCCATTGAGGATGTGGAAAACACCGTTTTGGACGCGGGGCTTTATGTGCTGACCCTCACTCCCTCCCCCGCCTTGGTGGAGAGCGTCAATGACGGCCAGTTTACCGCCGATACCAAGGGCATTTGCGTGTTCCAGATCGACCGCCGGGAGGTCACCATCTCCCCCAAGGAGGCCAGAAAGACCTACGGGCAGCCCGACCCCGACTTCTCCACCCTGCCCTACACCACCGATCTGCCCGGCGGGTCGGAAAACGGCTTCTACACCCACGACGCCGACCGGATCTCCGGCAGCTTCAGCCGCAATTCCGGCGAGGACGTGCGAAATTCCGGCTACCGCTACATTCCGGGTACGTTTACCGCCGGGGACAACTACCTCCTCACCGTGGGGCTGGACAACGTCTTCTACATCGACGCCAAAAGTCTGGATCTGCCAGAGGCCGGGCAGCCCGACGACATCACCGTCGCCTACCGGCCCACCATGTCCTACATCGGCTACAGCCTTGACCCCATCCAAAGCGTCACCTACGGCAGCAAGGCGCTGTCCGAGCAGGCCAGCTATGTGCTGTCCTACCAGCGCTGGCGCGCCGGGGACGACACCTGCACCCCCGGCTGCACCCAAAGCGGGCATGACCACGGATGGGAGGATCTCTCGGTTACTCCCGCCGATGTGGGCTGGTACAAGGTGACCATCGACGGCGACCTCTGTCTCACCACCCCGGACAACTACGTGGGCGCGCGCAGCTATATCTATCAGATCCAAGCGCAGGGCGGCGATCTGGAGCTGGCCGTGGACGGCGAGGATCAGGTGACCTACACCGGTCAGCCTTACCGGCCCATCGTCTCCGTCCGCCGGGAGGGCTTTGCCCTGAGCCGGGAGTACTACGGCCTGAGCTACAGCTACTCTCAAGCCGACGGCTCTGTGTTGGAGACCGGGCCGTTCGTCCCCGGCGACACCCAGTTTGTCAAAGCCGGCTGCTACACCATTTACGCCGCCGGTCTGGGCAACTACGCCGGGTCGGCGGGCAGCGTCGTCTTCACCATCCTGCCCAAGGATTTGGCCGACGGGGACGAAGCCGACGGCACTTCGCCTGTGGAGATCACCCTGCCCGAAGACACCTTCTCCTATAACGGCAAGGAACACCGGGCCGAGGTCACGGCTGTTTACAACGGCCAGACTCTGACCCCCTCCGCCGATTATTCCCTCTCCTACCAAAACCACATCAACGCCGGGCAGGCCTCGGTCTCCGTCATCGGCTCGGGGAACTACACCGGCACACGCACCTTGAACTATACCATTGAAAAGCAGGCCCTGACGGTGGAGGTGAACGAAAACACCTGCTCCAAGATCTACGGCGCGGCCGACCCCACCTACGAGTATACCGTGACCGACGCCAAAGGCGTTCAGGTGACCTCCAACCTCCGTCTCACCGGCTCGGTCTCCAGAGACGCAGGGGACGGGCGCGGAGAATACCCCCTGAAGATCGGCACCCTTTCGGCGGGGGAAAACTACACCCTGACCCTGAAGGAAGGGCAAACCCTGACCATCCTCCCCAAAGAGCTGGGGAAGGAGCAGGAGGATGGGACGGTCTCCGCCGCCGACAACATCAGCGCCACCTGCCCCCACTATGTGGCCGGCAGCACCCCCGTGTCCGAGCTGAAGCGGGTCATTGCCCTGTCCTACTGGGCTCCCGCTCTGGGCCGTCAGGACATCAGCAAGGACAGCTACACCCTCACCGTGACCAAGCAGGGCGAAACTACCCCTCTGGCGGATACCGAAAAGCTGACGGACGGCGTGTTTGTCGTCACCGTCGCCGCCATAGAGGGAGCGGCCAACAACTACACCGGCGGCTTCCAGCTCCCCCCCGTCACCGTGGTCAACGCCGACTCCCTCATCACCCTCCAGCCCGACCACGACATCCATGACAACACCCTGACCTATCACCACCAAAAGCACACACTCACCCTGACCCCCACCGTCAAGGGCGAGGCGCTGGAGGGGTGCGGCTTTACCCTCCTCTTCAACGGCCAGATGGTGAAACAAGCCAGCGGGAACAGCTTTACCTTCGATCTTCTCAACGCCGGGGTCTACTCCATCACCGCCCTCAAGCACGCCGACGAGACCTCAGACAAGACCTATATGGGCACCGTCATTTACACCGTCCAGCCCAAGGATCTGGGGGGCAGCGGCATCACGCTGGCCGCCCCGGAGGGGGACTTCTCCTACACCGGAACAGAGGTCGTCCCCACCAACAGCAGCACGCTGCTGATCTACGACGGTAAGACCATTCCCGCCACCGAGGGAGACGTGGTCAACTACCATGTGGGCTATTCGGGCAACGTCAACCCCGGCAAGGCCACCATCACCCTCTACGGCCAAGGGAATTACAGCGGCACGGCCGAGACCTATTTTCAGGTGGGCGACGTTCGCTACCGGGTGGATTACAACGGAAACGGCGCGGTCAGCGGCGTGACCCCGGTGGATCGGCGGCTCTATCTGCCCAAGGAAAACGTCATCGTTCTGGGTAACTCCGGCCAGCTCAAGGGCGCGTCCGGCACGCTGTTCTTGGGCTGGGCCCTGTCCCAGATCGACCATCCCATCACCTCCCGGGACGAGCTGGGCGACAGCCTCTACATCAGCGGCAGCCTGTACGCCATGGGCGACGGCAACGTGACCTTCTACGCCGTCTGGGCCTCTGACAACAACACCAACGGCATCCCCGACTGCGACGAAAACCGCTACCGCATCACCTATGCCGCCGCCCCCGGCGACCACTGCTCCGGCGGCCAGCTTCCGGTGGACGCCAAGACCTATCTCAGCGGCACCACCGTCACCGTCCAGCAAAACCTCGGCGCGCTGGCCCTGAACGGCTATCTGCTGTTGGGCTGGACGCCGGACGGGAGCGGCATCAGCTCCCTGCGGCTGGACACCTCCGATCAATACTTCAACTTTGTCAGCACCCACGATGTGTACGCCGCAGACCGCACCTTCTCCATGGGCCAGAAGGACGTGACCCTCACCGCCGTCTGGGGCGCAGACGCCAACAAAAACGGCGTGGTGGACTGGATGGAGAGCAAGGCGCAGTTCTTTGTCACCTACGACAGCAACGGCGGCACAGGCGACCTGCCCGCCTCCCACACCTTAGAGCCTGAGGTGCTGTCGGTGGAGGTAGCCAGAGAAGGGGTCTGCACCGTCAACCGCCCCCGGCACGTCTTTTTGGGCTGGACGACCCAGAGCCACGAGCCGCTGACCACCGCCCCCGTCACCGATGTCAACGATCCCAGCTACTACGCCGTCTATCAAAAGGGCGACACCCATGTCATCGCATACAGCGACCCCAACCCGGTGGTGTTCTACGCTCTGTGGACGCTGGATGACAACGGAAACGGCGTGGCCGACTATCTGGAATCCCGCTACACCGTGCGCTTTGAAAACGCCGCACCCGGCGTGACCGTGGAAGAGATGCCCGAGGCGCACTCCGGCAATCTGACAGGCACGCGCCTCACCCTGCCCAGCGTTCTGGCAGGCGTTTCCGACAACCAATACCTCGTCTTTCTCGGCTGGACTCCCGTGCAGGCGGAGGGACAGCAGATCTACGCCCGCGGCTCTAAGCCGGAGGGGCTTCTCACCCCCGGCGTTCCCTTCCCTGTGGGCGAAGCGGACGCCACCCTCTACCCCGTCTGGGGCGAGCCGGGCTACGACATTTCTCAGTTCACCATCACCGTGACCCCCACCCCCGCCAGCGGCGGCAAGGCTCTCAGCGACAAGTCCAAAGTCCTTTTAGGGGACACCGCCACCGTCACCATTCAGGTCGGCGACGGCTACGCGCTGGGGCAGGTGCTGGAAAACGGCGTCTCCAAGACCCCCAGCGCCGCAGAGGAGGGGGAGGCCGCCGGCCGGGAGTTCTCTCTGACCATGGAGGACATCCAAGAGAACAAAGCCGTCGTGGTCACCTTCGTCCGTTCTGAGCTTCGGGCGGGCTGGCCCGCCGCCGTCCCCTACGACACGACCCGGCAAGCCCCCTCTCTCAAGGTCTATAAGAGCGACAGCTCCGACACCCTTGTCAGCGCGGACAACTACGACCTCGGCGTCACCTTGGGCGGCAAGACGGTGGCGTGGAACGACGCGTTTACCGACGCGGGCAGCTATGTGATCACCGTCACCGGCAAGGGCGAGTATGATGGCAGCTCCATCACCGTCCCCTACGCCATTACCCCCGCGGATCTGACCGGGGTCACCCTGAAACCGGGCGACCGTCCCTTCAAGGGCGCGGCCTATGACGACGAGATCGCCTCGGTTCAGGCCGGGGAACTGACCGTTCCCGAGGTGGGCTACTCCGCCGCCTATCTGAACAACGTCAACAAGGGCACGGCCACCGTCACCGTCACCGGCAAGGGCAACTATCAGGGCACGGTGGAAAAAACCTTCACCATCGCCCCCGCCGGGGCGGACGCCCTCACTGCCGCTTGGGAGAGCGCCCCCTCCATCACCTATGACGGCCAGCCCCACCGGCCTGTCCCCGTGGTCACGGTGACCGGGAGCGAGGTGACCCTGCGGGAGGGAGTGGACTACACCCTGTCCTACCCCGACAACGTGACCGACCACGGCGAGAAGACCGTCACCGTCACCGGCAGCGACAACTTCGCCGGAGCAACGGCCCAGATCACCTACACCATCAAGCAAAAATCTCTGGCCGAGG
>CARXAY010000092.1 GCA_949093475.1 uncultured Oscillospiraceae bacterium | reverse complement strand
ATATTATACTCCCTTCCCCGCCACCTGTCAAGAGGGAATCCAAAATATGTAGGGCACGTGGCAACAAGACTGAGGGACGGTTTTCTCTGTCGGGAACTATCCGACAGGAGAACCGTCCCCTTGTCTCCTTGTCCTTGCGTTACCTCCTTGCATCTGCAATAATAGCTTTAGCCTCTTCCTTTTTTAACACCTTGCCATAAGACACGACTTTCCCGTCTACCACCAGCGCAGGGGTAGTCATAACCCCATATGCGGCGATCTGTGTAAAGTCCGTTACATGGTCGATGGACGTATCCATTCCCAACTCCGATAGGGCGGCTTGAACGGCATCCTCCAGAGCTTTACATTTAGCACAGCCAGCCCCCAACACTTTGACCCCGGCAGAGGTTTTTGCCGCTTCCGCCTTCGCCATTGCTTCCGGGCTACAGCTTCCGCAGCAGCAGGTTTTTGTTTTCTCTTTTTTCTTTCCAAAAATCAACATAACGGACACCTCCATATTATTCGCTCTCAAAGCGTTTTTTCAAAACCTCATAGTGTTGTGGTTGCTTTTGTCTCCGCCATTGTCAGGGAACAGACAATAATGTAGGCTGTCTGTCGTCCGGTGCTTAATGACACAAGCACAGCACCGTCCATGATTTGGACAAGTGAGTTTTGGGCAGATACATCCTTTTACATTTGGACAGTTCATTTTCTATCTCCCCCTAAATGAGCAAGAATTGGAACGCATTGAATAAGTAACCCACAATGATGATGCCAATGGTGCAAATGCCAATGAACAGCGCCAACAGTTTGGGTTTTACAGCTTTGCGGAGCATAATCATTGACGGCAAACTCAATGTGGTGACGGCCATCATAAAAGACAAAATCGTGCCGAGCTGTGCGCCCTTGAAAAGCAGGGCCTCCGCCACTGGAATTGTACCGAAAATGTCCGCATACATGGGGACGCCTACCAGCGTAGCAAGGATAACACCAAAGGGATTGTTGCCGCCCAACACCGATTCGATCCAACTTTCGGGTATCCAGTTGTGAATGAGTGCGCCAATACCGACGCCAATCAAGATGTAGGGAAATACTTTCTTGAGTGTGGAAACAACTTGTTCCTTGGCAAACTGAACACGCTCCCGCTTTGTCAGCGTCGGGGACTCTATATCCACGCCGCCAGCGTTGCGGATAAATTCTTCCACATACGGCTCCATGTGAAGTTTCTCAATTAGAGTGCCGCCTATCACAGCAATCACCAGACCGACCACTACATAGACGATAGCGACCTTCGCACCAAAAACACTCATCAAGAGGATAAGACTTCCTAAATCTACCATAGGAGAGGAAATCAGGAAAGAGAATGTCACCCCCAGCGGCAGTCCGGCACTGGTAAAGCCAATAAACAGCGGAATGGACGAACAGGAGCAGAACGGTGTCACTGTTCCCAGTAGGGCAGATATGATATTAGCAACGACACCGTGGAAGCGGCCCAATATCCGCTTGCTGCGCTCCGGCGGAAAGTAGCTTTGAATGTAGGAAATCACAAAAATCAAAAAGCAGAGCAGAACCGTGATTTTCAGCACATCGTAGAGGAAAAACTGGATGCTCCCTCCGATGCGTTCTCCCACATCCAGTCCCAGCATGGAAAGACCCTTGCCAATCAGTTCATTCAGCCATTTCATGCCTAACACTTGGTCTTGGATAAATTGCCATACGCCCATAGAGAAACCTCGCTTTCAATTTGTTGGACAACATATCAAGAAATTTTGATGTTTAGTGCCGAGATAAACGCCATCTTATTACGATGGCGTTTATCTATCACATGAGGGGCATCCACACGCCTGCTCTGTGTCCGGTGTGGTGAGAGCCAGCAGTAGCTCCACTGCTTCATTCCTGCCAGTCTCGCTCAAACGGTAATGCGTCCATTTACCCTCTTGACGGCTCACTACAAGCCCGGAATCACACAGAATTTTCATGTGATAAGATAGCCCCGACTGTGTTAAATCCATTGGCTCTTGCAGAACACAGGCACATCTCTCGCCACTGCGTAGTTGCTCCAAAATGGCAAGGCGCTTTGGGTCGCACAGGGCCTTAAATACCCTTGCACTTTCTTGGAAAGCCCTCATGCGTTCACCTCACATCAAAAAGTTTTGATATAAATAGTATATGCACCGATAGCCTATTTGTCAATAGCCTGCTGCAAATTTTTTAGAAACGTTTACGTCCTGCACGAAACGGCAAGCAATGCAAATGTGGACACACTTGCTATTTTTGCATTTTTTCAAAAAAGCAAGCCGAGGGTCTCCCCCGGCTTGTTTTTTTACGCTGGACACTGTCTTCCAGTGTGGTCGATGGTGTAGCTCCCCGGCAAGATCAGCTCGGAGATGGGCACGAGGGTGTACCCCTGCCCGATGAGGTTTTCCAGAATACCGGGCAGCGCCTCGGGGGTGTGCTTGGCGGCGTTGTGGAAGAGGATAATCGACCCCGGCTGGACTTTGGAGGTCACCCGCTTGGTGATGTCCGCCGCCGAGAGGTCTTTCCAGTCCAGCGAGTCAACGTCCCACTGGATGGGCTCTAAGCCCGCGGCGCGGGTGGTGGTGATGACGTGGTCGTCATACTCGCCGTAGGGCGGGCGGAACAGAGTGGGCCGCACCCCCGTCACTCCCTCGATCTTGTCGCAGGAGAGCTTCAAGTCCGCCGCGATCTGGTCGGCGGACAGGGCGTTGAAGTGGTCGTGGTGGGCGGAGTGGCTCATCACCTCGTGGCCCGCGTCGTGGAGGGCCTTGACCGATTCGGGGTACTTATCCACCCAGTCCCCCACCACGAAAAAGGTCACTTTTACGTTGTACTTGGCCAAAATGTCGATGAGCTGCTGGGTGTCCTCGTTGCCCCACGCCGCGTCGAAGCTCAGCGACGCCATCTTCTGATCCCGCTGCACGCAGTAGATGGGCAGCTCCCGCGTGGCCGCCGCCGCGCCCACGATGGCCGGGTGGTTCACCACCGTGAACATCACCGCCGCCAGCGCCACGCAGCCCAGCGCCACCAGATACTTGCCCCGGATGCACCAGAATTTCGGCCCTTTTGCAAAAAATCGTCTCATATGACCATCCCTCCCGCAGGTTTTAGTCAAACCTATGCAGGAGGGGTCGTCCAAAATGCAACAAAAGCACCCCTGATAAAGTGGAGAGAAGCTGTCAACCCAAAACTTCCATAACTTTTTCAAATTTGTCTTGATAGTGTTTTTTGCTTGCAGTAGATAATTTTTGAAAACTTCTCGTCAACTTGTCTTTAACAAATGTCTTGCCCTCTTCAATTCCCATACATTTTTGAACGTAGGCTAAATACAAGAGGCTCGGCACGCTATCAAAGTGTGAGATCGCGTCAGCGTCGGCAACACATAATTCTTCAGGACTGATTTTCTCCGAGCTAATACTACCTCTGTGATTTCTGATGCATTTTTGCACCAACGAGATTTTTTCGTCATCATAACCATATCTCTTTAGAATAGAATATGCCATTTCTGCCCCATGGATATGGTGAAGTTCATAGAGACTATGATCTGTAATAGAAGCAATATCGTGCAGCCAAGCCGCGATCATGACAATTTCCTTATCTGCCCCGTACTTTTCTGCCAGAATTTTCGCATTGTTAACGACTGCGACAATGTGATAATAGCAGCCCATTCCAAATTTATTCGTTTCTTTTTGGCATCTATCATATATTTCATGCTGTAAATTTTCCAAAATATCTTCCCGCATAGTTTCACTTCTTCCCCGTATAGGGATGATACCCCTTTCCTTTGCCCTTGCGGACGGCGCGTCGGATGAGGAACGCCACCACCAAAAGAACCAGCAGGATCAAGATGACCACCACCGCCGTGGGCGCGCCCATGGGAATGAGGAGGTCGATGGGGTTCAGGCTGGGCTTGACGATCTTGTGAAGGGACATCGCCGGCGCGACGCTCTCCTGATCGTTCAAATAGTCGGCCAGCGCCTGCCACGCCTTCAGCTCCCGGCCCTGAGAATCGTGGATGATGTGCTGTTCAAAGTCCGTGATGGGGTTGCCGTCCTTGTCCCGCGGGGTAATGGACAGCAGGCCGAAGGACTTCTCCTTTACCGCCGCCAGCATCTGCCCGGAGTAGAGGTCGGCCACCACCCGGTAGAGCTTGTCGTCCTTCGGCGTCCCATACATACCGCTTCCGCGGCCGCCAAAGACGTGGACGTCGGTCACCTTGTCCAAAAACATCCGGTTGGGGTTATAGAACCACTGGCATCCCGCGCCGTAGAGGGTGGCGGCGGGCATGAGGGCGGAGATGGAGGCGTCCACCTCAAAGACGTTTTTCAGGTCTCGCCCCGTGAGGTACACCGACACCAGCGGATACCCCGGCGAGCCGTCCGCCCCCGAGCCGAGGGACAAAATATCAAACGCCTGCGCGGTGGTGACCTCCCCCTTGGTCAGCGTCCCCCGGATGACCCCATCGGGGGCGACGGCAAAGGCCACCGGCTCGCCGTAGTAGCCCTCCACCTTCCGCACCGTCTCCAGATACGCCTCGCCAATGAAGTCGCCGGTCTGGGGAATGGTGAAATCTGATTCCGAAACGGTCAAAACGCCGTCATATGACATATTGTAATCGCTTAAATAGGAAGAATCCACCTTTTGCTTGAATCCCTCCGCCAGCGTGGTCATGTCCGGGTCGGCCTTTATACTTTCGTCAATGGGAATGAGCTTGTAGTCCTCAAAGGTAAACTGCTCGTCCTCGGCGTCCAGCTTCTTCAGGGTGATGCTCCCTAAATTCTGGGTATACGGCCCGCAGGAGACGATGGGCGTACCATTGACCACGATAGGTTCTTCCAAGGTGGTATGGGTGTGGCCGGAGACGATGAGGTCAATGCCGGAAACGGCCTTGGCCAGTTCGTAGTCCTCCCCCTTGCCCTTCTCCGTGCCGCCGTGGGAGAGGCAGATGATGAAGTCGGGGGCTTCCTTCTCCTGAATTTCCTTCACCACCCCCTTGGCGGCGTCGATCATTGGCTCGTAGACCATCCCCGACATGGGGGCGCACTCGTCGGAATCCACCCCCATCACGCCAAAGACGGCGATCTTCAAGTCGCCCCGCTCAATGACGGTGTACGGGGTGACGGGGTAGTTCACAAAGGCTTCGGTCAAATTTTGCCCCGCGGCGGCGTCCTTGGGGGTGGTGTAGTTGGCCTGAACGACGGCGGGGATCGTATCGCCGCTCTGCTTGGCGGCGTACAGCATCTCCGCCAGTCCCTTCTGGCGGTAGTCAAACTCGTGGTTGCCCAGCGTCACCACGTCGTAGCCCATCTGCCCCAGCGCCCGCAGCTCGGGGGCGTCGGTGGCGTAGATGGTCTGAAAGAGCGACCCCATGGAAAAGTCGCCGCCGTCCACGGTGATGGTGGGCCAATTTGCCTTAGCCCGCTCGTTTTTGAGGGCGGTAGCCAGCCGGGTGTAGCCCCCCACGCCGTTGGCGTCGGGGGTGAAGTGGTCGTGGGTGTCGTGGGTGAACAACACCGTCAGGCCCTTGGTGTCCACCGGCTTGTCCGCCCCCGCCGGAAGTACAAAAACCGCCGCCAGCAAACACAAC
>CARXAY010000091.1 GCA_949093475.1 uncultured Oscillospiraceae bacterium | reverse complement strand
CTAACTGCCCCAGCCGCGCCATGGCGGTGAGGTCGCGGGAAAACTGGTCGGTGAGGCGGGTGTCGGCTGCGGCCGGGTTCTGGCGGGCGGACTGGTAGGGATTCCCGGCGGGATAACGGCTGGATTCGGGATACATAGGCGGCCTCCTTGGCTTTGGGTGTTCCCTTCCAGTTTTGCCAGTTCCAAAACGATGTATACCTCTCCGCAAAACAGAAGGGACGGTTCTCCTGTCGGATCGTGCCCGACAGAGAAAACCGTCCCTCGGTCTTGCTTGCGTTCTCCCAAAATTTATCGTTGATTTTTTGACGGGGTTGTTGTAGAATGACCTTGAACAGCAAACGTGCTGTTTTGTGGCACTCATTTGGAATGGAACGGAGGTGTTTTCAATGGCTTATAAGATCGGCGGTGACTGCATCAGCTGCGGCACTTGCGAGGGCGGCTGCCCCGTGGGCGCGATCTCCATGGGCGACGGCCAGTACGTCATCGATGCCGGCGCTTGCATCGACTGCGGCAACTGCGCTGCCAACTGCCCCGTGGGCGCGATTTCTCAGGGCTGATTACATCCCCATATCAATTATGCAAAAAAGCGGCTGCACACGCAGCCGCTTTTTTGCGCCTATACCGGGCGCACACTGTGTGCGCCCCTACATCAATTCTTCAAGCTCTGCATGGGGGCGGGGATGCGGCCGCCGCGGGCGATAAAGGCCGCCGCGCTCTGGGTATGTACCGGCATGACCGGCGCGCTGCCCAACAGTCCGCCGAACTCCACCATATCCCCCACCTTCTTCCCCGGCGCGGGGATGAGGCGCACGGCGGTGGTCTTGGAGTTCACCATGCCGATGGCCGCTTCGTCGGCCAGAATGGCGGAGAGGGTCTCCGCGCTGGTGTCGCCGGGGACGGCGATCATATCAAGGCCCACGCTGCACACGCAGGTCATGGCCTCCAACTTCTCCAGCGTCAGCACGCCGCTTTGGGCGGCGGCGATCATGCCCTCGTCCTCGCTCACGGGGATAAACGCCCCGGAAAGGCCGCCCACGCTGGAGCTGGCCATCACGCCGCCCTTCTTCACCGCGTCGTTCAAAAGGGCCAGCGCCGCCGTCGTGCCGTGGGTGCCGCAGGTCTCCAGCCCCATCTCCTCCAAAATGCGGGCCACGCTGTCCCCCACGGCGGGGGTGGGCGCAAGGGAGAGATCGACGATGCCAAAGGGCACGTCCAGCCTCCGGCTGGCCTCCTGCGCCACAAGCTGGCCCATGCGGGTGATGCGGAAGGCGGTCTTTTTCACCGTCTCCGCCACCACGTCGAAGGGCTGCCCCTTCACGCTCTGCAGGGCGTGGTGGACGACGCCCGGCCCGGACACCCCCACGTTGATGACGCACTCGGCCTCCCCCACGCCGTGGAACGCCCCGGCCATGAAGGGGTTGTCCTCCACGGCGTTGCAGAACACCACTAACTTGGCGCAGCCAAACCCCGCCCGGTCGGCGGTTTTGGCGGCGGTCTCCTTGATGATCCGTCCCATGAGAGCCACCGCGTCCATGTCAATGCCCGCCTTGGTCGAGCCGACGTTGACGCTGGAACAGACCATGTCCGTGGTGGCGAGGGCCTCCGGGATGGAGGCGATCAGCTTTCGGTCGGCGGCGGTGAAGCCCTTTTGCACCAGCGCGGAAAATCCGCCGATGAAGTTCACCCCCACGGCCTTGGCGGCCCTGTCCAGCGCCGCGGCGAAGGGTACATAGCTGTCCGTCTCGCTGGCGGCGGCCACCAGCGCGATGGGGGTGACCGAAAGCCGCTTGTTGACGATGGGGATGCCGAACTCCCGCTCGATGGCCTCCCCGGTGGGGACTAATTTTTCCGCCTTGGCGCACAGCTTGTCGTAGATTTTTTGGCAGGCCCGCGCAGGGTTCGGGTCGGCGCAGTCCAGCAGGGACACCCCCATGGTGATGGTGCGGATGTCCAAATGCTGCTGGTCGATCATGCGGATGGTGTCTAAGATCTCGGACTGGTTAAACATTGGCATGGCGGGTCGCTCCTTTGGTGTGTCCGTCTGTTTTTTCGGGGTTTTTGCAAAAATACTTGCCAACGGCAAAAATATGGAGTAGAATGGTTGCGTCAAGGAAAACAGAATAGTGGCAGTCCCCGGGGAGCGGCAACTCCCCGGAGACCTATGCGGGTGACGTCCCACCCACACAACAGAAAAGCTCTGCACCGTCTGTTATTGTACCCTGTCCAGTCCTTTTTGGCAAGGGGGAAACAGGTTGTGTTGCTGTTTGATCGTGCTGTGTCGGGTCTTACTGCCCGCGCGGCACGATTTTTGTTTTCCTTGCGGTATGGGCCTTGGGGGGCGCAAGCCCCCCTTCCCGCCGCAAGAAAACAAGGAGGAAAAAAGATGAGAAAGAGATTGCTGACCTTGATCTTGGTCGGCGCGCTGCTGGTGGGCAGCGCGGGAGCGGCCTTCCCCACCACCAAGACGTACACCCCCGGGCAGTTCACCGATGTGGCCGCTAACGCGTGGTACGCCGCCAGCGTGAAAAAGGTCTTTGAGCTGAACCTGATGAACGGCAGCAGCGCCACCACCTTTAACCCCGGCGGGATGTTCACCGTGGCCGAGGCCCTCACCGTCGCCGGGCGGATGCACAGCCTGTCCCACGGCGGCAGCGGCTCTCTGCCCACGTCCACCGGGGCTTGGTATCAAAACGCGGTGGACTACTGCATCAAAAACAAGCTCATTACCGACGGCCAGTTTGACAGCTACACCCGCAACGCCACCCGCGCCGAAATGGCCGGGGTCATCCGCGCCGCTTTGCCTGACGACCAGTGGAAGGCCATCAACTCCGTCTCCGCCCTCCCCGACGTGAACATGGGCAACGAGTACGCACAGGCCATTTTTGACCTCTACATCGCCGGGGTGTTCACCGGCAGCGACGATTACGGAATGTTCCAGCCCTACGCCTACATCACCCGGGCCGAGGTGGCCGCCATCGTGGCCCGCTGCGCCGACCCCGCCCAGCGCAAGACCCTGAACCTCAAGCCGTTGAGCCAGCGGCAAGCCCCCGAGCTGCTCGGCGGGTATCGGTCTGACCGCAAAATGTCCAACGGACGGCTGGCCTACCAAGACCCCACCTCCAAAAAATGGGGCTATCTGGACGGCAACGGCAACGCCGTCATCCCCGCCCAGTATGACAGCGCGGAGGACTTTGAGGGCGGCTACGCCGTGGTGAATAAGAACGGCGGCATATTCGGCCTGTACGGCCTGATCAACACCGCCGGGGCGGCGGTCGTTCCCGTAGAGCAGGATTGGTTGACAAATACCTACGCCAGAAAAGAGAACAAATACGCTTTTGTAAGCAACGGGAAGCTGGTGTCCGGTTACATTTATGATTCTATCGACTCCTTGCCTGACATAAGAGGTTACGACGTGACAGGTCTCTACACGGTGAAACAAAATGACAAAGTGGGCGTCGCCAATTCCGCTGGCAAGGTCATCATCCCCATCCAATACGATTATCGCAGTTGGAGCAGCAATATCCAGTCAAACGGGGTTTATATATCTGGCCGCTTGAGCGAGGGCGGCGCAGACATATACGACCTGAACGGCGCAAAGCTGGGTCATTTTGCAGAAGGTTTCTATTGGGCACTCGGCAACCCCTTGCTGGCCGTCAAGGAGGGGAACAAATATGCCGTGGCCGTGGGTGGTAAAAAGATTACCGAAGCGGTGTATGACAGCGTGGAGCTGGCGGAATACCAACCCTTTGCCATGGTGAAGTACGGCAGTCAGGTGGGCCTTGTGGGCGAAGCTGGTGAGTTGATCGCCCCCGGGACGTACAGCAAATTTGTCTTCAACGGAGGCTATTTCGCCGGGTTCACAGGGACTGGGATTGACCACCCCGACACGGTGGTAGTTGGAGATGCCACCGGGGTGCTGCATACGGGAACGTATCATGATGGTTATAGGTCTTCGTACCAGTTCGAACCCTATCTGGAGGTCTACGAAGACACTGGGGCGTTTTTCTGCCGTATATATAATATGACAGAAGACACGGGTGTTTTATTCCAGAAAAACGGGACAGTCCGGAACGTAACGTGCAAAGGCCCCTGCTTGACTTGGATCGACGAGGACGAAATGTACCTCCTGACCAACGCAGGAAAGGTGTTTGGCCCTCGTACCTATTACTCCACCGGTCACTATTATTACGACTGTCAGATTTGGGAGGACGAGGACGGCACGCACACGGAATATTCTTACGGCATCTGGGACGAGACCGGGGAGTTGAGCAAGCCCATTTATGATTCTGACGCCGAAGCCGAGGCAGCGTACAAGGAGTACCAAGCGGAGAAGGATAAGGAGTTCTACGCCCGGCCCGAGAACAAGGTGTACGCGATCCGCCAGAGCGACGCTGGCAAACCCATTGTCGCCTACGGCAACAACATCACCGGCTGGACGCCCGTCATTGAGTACTACAAGAACAATATGTACTACGACGAGATCAAGGAGCTGGGCGAGGGGTACTACGCCTGCCGCTTCAACACCACCTGGTATCTCCTCCACGCGTAAGCGCAAACCACGCAAAACGGGCTGGCCCGTGGGCCCCTTTGGAAAGGGGCTGTCAGCCGAAGGCTGACTGGGGATTGTGAACTTGTGCTGTGCCGAGCAATCCCCCGTCAGACGCTCCGCGTCTGCCACCCCCTTTCAAAAGGGGGCTTAAAAAAGGGACGGCCAATTGGCCGTCCCTTTTTCATTCCCCCGCTCAAATGCGGTGCATGGCGTTGAAGATGTCCTCCCGCTGGATGCGGATGGAGAGGTTTTTCTCCGCGCCCTCGGCTTCCAGCACCTCGGCCAGCTGGGCGAAGGGCAGGTCGCTCTGGGACGCGTCCACCAGCATGATCATGGTGAAATACTCCTGCAATACGGTCTGGCTGATGTCCAGCACGTTCACCCCGTGGGCGGACAGCTTGGCGCAGACGGCGGCGATGATGCCCACCTGATCCTTGCCGATGACGGTAACAATGGCTCTCATAACAATGTACCTCCTTGGGTCAATGATTTTGCAGCTGATCCAACGTCAATCCAAAGGCGGGGAGGAAGTTTTCCATGAAATAGTGCAGACTTTTCAGGGGATTTTCCTCCAGCGCCGCCCCCACCTGCTTGAGGGCGTCGTCAAACTCGTGGTTGCCCGCCTTGGTCTCCTCCACGCACTTGATGTACGCCGAGAGCTTGTCGGCGGCCTTCACCACCCGCTCCACCTCGGGGGGGCACGTCTCGCTGACGTAGGGGCGGTAAATGTCCTGAAACTCTTGGGGCAGAAGGGACAACAGCCGCTCCGCCGAGGTCTGCTCCACCGCCTTGTAGGCGGTTTTGATCTCCGGGTTAAAGTACTTCACCGGGGTGGGCAGGTCTCCGGTCAAAATCTCCGGCGCGTCGTGGTAGAGGGCGGCGACGGTCACCTCCCCCACGTCCAGCGCGCCGCCGAACTTCTCGTTTTCGATGACCGCCAGCGCGTGGGCCAGCACCGCCACCATGTGGGAGTGCTCGCTGACATTCTCCTGTTCCACGCTTCGCATCAGTCCCCAGCGGCCGATGTAGCGCATCCGGGACATAAGGGCAAAAAAGTGATAGC
>CARXAY010000090.1 GCA_949093475.1 uncultured Oscillospiraceae bacterium | reverse complement strand
CAACCATCCACACCCCCCAAAAGGAAGTGTCAGCCATGTTGAAACACAAGCTGAAAAGGCTCTTGGCTCTGGCCTTGAGTATCCTGCTGCTTAGCTCTGACTTGTCAGGGCTGATGCCCTCTGCCCACGCGGCAGAGGCCACGGCGGGCGGGGTCACCTCCGGGGAGCAGTTGGACTTCCGCGACAAGAGCAACGGTCGGCCCAACCTTTTTGTGGACTTTTTGGGGGACAACCATCACTATAAAACCAGCGCGACGACGGATGCGGGCATCACCTTGGGCGGCCTGCCCATTCCCGCAGGCTATGACCAGAGCGACAGCTCCAACGATGACGGGCCGGGCAACGAGTGGCGGCAGTATAAGAGCAGCGATATCGACCCCACAACGGCAAACAAGACCATCTTCTGGGTGGGCGTCGGCATCGACCGCAAGGAGGTCTTCAAGCTCTTGGAGAGCGGCGAGGGCCTGACCTCCTTTGAAGGCGGCTTCTACTATGACAACGAGGTCATTGAGCCCTACTACGACTCCAACTACCTGCCCGCCGGGGCCGATCCCGCCAACCCCACCGAGGAAGAGGTTCGCGCGGCGTATCGGCAGACCATTGCCGACGCCAACATCAACAACACCGCCTATCCCGCCAACACGCAGTGGAACGGGAACTATACCATCCTGCGGGCGGAGACCGGCCTGAAGCCTGCCACCGACCTCATCACGCAGGAGGAGATCAGCGACCCCTCCATCGAACAGATCCTGACCAACGCAAATGACGGCTGGAATCGGGACTGGCGCATGACCTACGTCTCCTTGGAGCTGGAGGACATTGAAGCCACCCCCGCGGCCCAGCGCCGTTTGGGAGGGGCTGTCTACACAGGGCCGACCACCGACAAGGACGGAAATGTCATTACCCCCCCGTCCGCTTCGGGCAACGGCAGCAAGAAAGATCCCACCAGCGAGAACCCCAACGACCCGGACAGCGACTACCAGTATCTTCTCCTGATCCCCTTCCGCCTGAAGAAGTACGGCGGCGAGGATCGGCTGCACCTGCGCCTGCTGCGCAACGCCACCCACTTCTCCATCGGCGCAGGGAAATACGGCGCAAGCACCTACGGCGAGACCGAGGACGACACCTACGCGGCTTGGGAGCGGGTCACCACCCGCAACCCTGACCGCGACTTGAAGCTACTCACCAACTTTACCGGCGACCTCTACCTCTTCAATCCTGAGCCGCCCAAGGCCAACGACGAGGAATATACGGCGCTGCTGAAGATCATCAACGGCGGCAGCACGGAGAACACCGCGCGGCTGGAGGTGGACGGCGACCCCGCCGTCTGGCCCGTATGGGCGGACGCCGACGGCGAGCAGATCGAACAGCTATACAGCGGCTTGGGCATGAAACTGAAGGTTCATGCCCAGATCGGCTATACCGCCACCGTCGTGGTCACCTATCCTGCGGCGGACGGAACCATCGTGACCCATCCCTTTACCTCCGATGTGGCCCGGACGACCAACCCCGACGGAAGCCACAGCTTCCCCAACCAGCAGGATTCCAACCACAACTTTGTGATCCCGGTGTTCGGCCCGCCCCCCCGGGTGATCACGGTCACGGTCACCTTCCAGCACACGGACGGGGACGACTTCCGGGTCTTCCTTTCGGAGATCCCCCAGCCCGGCGACTCAAATTACCGGACGGGCAACGAGACCACCATCACCACCAATCTGGACGAGAATTATGACCCCACCCCCGACACCAACACCATCAACTCCTTTGACCCCGCCGTGGCGCACCCCAACAGCAGCCACGCAGGGCTGACCCATGCGGACGGCCCGATGGGCATGGCCACCAAGGACAAGGGTGTGCGCGTCCATGTGGAGACCCACGCAGACTACGAGGTGCTGGTGCGGACGTATAACTTCCTCCAGCAGGGATACACCATCCCGGACGTGAAGATCGACGCAGTGGGCGGCGCGTATCAGACGGACAACCGGCTGACCGTGGATGACGGACACGGAAACCCCATTCCCAACCCGGACTACGGCATCCTCCTGCCCATGGGCGGCGACATCACCTTTGTCATGGGCGCCAGCGACATCGACGTGGAGGTGATCTACCGCAAGGCCGCGCGGCACAAGGCGACGCTGGAGGTCTATCACCAAACGACAGACCCCGCCACCCCCGTGAAGGACACCAACGTGGCCCAGCTGGGCTATCTGGCCTATGACGACGAAAATGTGTCCTCCATGGTATATAGCGGCATCGTCTATGAAGACGATACCCAGACTCCCTCCGACCACAGGGCGGTAAAGAGCCCCAATCCGAAGACCGACGGCAAGCTGCCGTGGGTCTCCAGCTCGGCGGCCACCCTGTCGGGCAGCTTGGGCGGCGACACCAACCGGGTGGGCAAGGTATGGCATCCCGGCGACCTGACCACTCCCCTTGACCCGGAGACGGGGAGCAGCACGATCATGGCTCTGCTGGCCTCCGCCCCGGATCGGGCCACCTTCCGCACCCAGATCAACGGACTTGACCTGTCCGCCACTGTCCTCAAGGACAGCGGCGGCGCCGCCATATTCACCGGCTTCCGCAAAAACCTCTACGGCGACCTTTACAGCGACGCGGACGCCGCCGACTTTGCCGATATCCTCTGGGAGCTGCGAGAGCGCATTGATTCGGACACCTCCGCCGGCGGGCTGAAGGACACCTATCACAAGAGCGTGCCCAAGAGCGCCACGGACTCCACGGTGGCGTATGAATACTACGACCTCACCGCCGCGCAGGTTCAGGATTACCTCTTGAGCATCTTCCAAAGCGAGGAGAAGGACAACACCAACGCCAGCGGCTACCGGGAGGTGCGCCGGGCCTACCTCGCCGCCAAGCAGGTCTACGACGAGCTGATGACCAAGGCCAGCTATCAGACCGACCTGAAGCCCATTTACGCCCCCAACGCGCCCCGGGAGGTGGAGGTCAACGCCGACGGCGTGCGGAAATATGAAGACCCGGACTATAAGACCATTTATATCCACAGCTACGATCTGTATATCACGGCCTACCAGAAATATGTGGACGCGGCCAAGCAGTACGGCAGCGCCACTGCCCCGGAGGTATTGCAGCTGTGGCAGGACGAGCATCTGGATCAGCACGAGCACAACATTCAAAACACCTTCACCCAGCAGGCCGTGCCCATTCACACCGCCATCGACGCGGCCAACGCCGTAACGGCCCAGAGTAAGGCGTGGAGGGCCTCCATCATCAAGCCCGACAACACCCCCGACGCGGTGGAAGACCCCGCCGTGCCCGCCCACACCATCTACACCCGGGACGGGCGCACCGTCTGGGTGGCGCTGGAGGCGGACTCGGCCTATCAGGAGGTGCTGGTGGAGCTGTACGAGCGCGACGAGGATGGCTCAACAGGCGCGTTGATCACCACCAGCGACATCGCACAGGCGGACGGCTATCGGAACGTCTATTCCTTCACTATGCCCGAGCAGGACTGCGTGGTGCGGGTGACCTACGGCCTGCGGAAGACCCACAAGCTGAACATCACCTATAAGGGCGTAGACGGCATGAAGGACAACGTCTCTGTGGTGGAGGCGTACCAGATCGCAGACCCGGCCGCTGTCAAGCCCGAGCTGGCCAGCCGCACCAACGCGGGACACCTGACCACCGATCCCTACAGCCCCGATCCCATCGAGGCGGTCTTTGAGGGGTCTACCGTCACGATCCACGTCAAGGTGGACGAGGACTACGAGGTGGAGCTGATGGCGGTGGACGCCAACAGCATCCGTATCCCCATCACCACCCCTGCGATCCCCACCGGCTCGACCCTGCCCAGAGAGGGGGACTATACCTTCCCGGTGACGGATCTCGTAAACGGGGATATCCAGCTGACCATTACCTATAAGCCCAAGGAGCAGCCGAAAAATCAGGCTATCATCAACGCCATCACCCCCAGCGGAACAGGCTCGGCGGACAACACCGCCTTCTGGCGGGACGGCGGGCTTTACCATATCCTCAACGACGTGCCCCAGCACACCGCCCTCACCGGCGAGATCACCGTAGCCCCCGGCTACTACATCCGCTCGATCACCGCCTACGGCGCGTCGGGCAACTATCCCTACACCTACACCGGCAACGGCTACAACGGCGGCTACGGCACAAGCCAGACCGGCACCAGCGTGCCCATCAACGTCTTTGTGGATATGCCCGACGAGACGCTGATCGTGGACGTGGTGTTCGCCTACGGCATCCCGCCCAGAGACCCGGAAAACACCCTCACCCTGACGGTGAAGGACAAGGACAACACGGGGAAGGACAAGGACGGGAATACCATTCCCTTCGCGGACAACTGGGCCAAGGCCACGGTCTATGACATTGACCCCAACACCAACCAGCCCTCTGCGACCCCCGACTTTACCTTGGGCAAGGTGGGCCATCTTTACGGCACGGATCTTTACGACAGGGACTACGCCACCGCGGGCCAGTGGGTCAAGGTGGAGTTCGACGCGCACACCGAGATGAAGGACGGGAAGATCGACCCGGCCAAGAGCTACTATGTCTCCAAGGTCACCGTCGGGCCGAGCAATCTGGGCATTTCCGTGGTGTGGGAGGACGACCATACCATCTCCTTCTTCATGCCCGCCGGTTCGACGGGTGTGACGGTGGAATTCTCCCAATACCCGGAAAGCGGCCGTCTGCCCGACTATGCCCTCACCGTCAGCGAGACCTACCGCGACCTGAACGCCACCCCTGCGGACGTGACCCAGATCGATTACGACAATAACTATGTTACCCACGCAAATTCCGCCACCATCCGCTCTTGGAACAGCGGCGCGGCCGTCCCCCTCCATCCCTATAGCATGACCACCGGGGAAAACAACCCCGAGCGTGTCCCCGCCACCACGCAGGTGGGCGCCACCGGCGTGGCCACCGCAGGCGAGGAGGTCACCATGACCTTCATCGTGGACGAGGAGGGCGACGGCACTGACCCCGGCTGGTACGTCCAGTCGGTGGTGGTCATCTCCGACGGCGCGGCCTACCGCGGAACGTATAAGCTGGACGAGAAGGCGGACAACACCGGCCGCATCAAGACCTATATTGCCACCTTCCGTATGCCCACCGGGGATGCGGAATTCATCGTCCACTACCGCCGCGGGCCGAAGCCTACCGTGCCCGATTACGGCTTCACCCTCTCCCTCACCGACGACGACAACGCCATTCTGGACGGCAGCACGCTCTACGACGAAAACAACATCGTGGCCTCCTTCGTGGATGCCAGCGGCATCAATGAGTTCGGCCACGCCGATCTGGTGGTGGGCCACAACAAGGGCAAAATGACCGACGTGCGCCATGTCCACGCCGGCGACACCATTACCCTCACCACCACCCTCGCCCCCGGCTATACGCTGGACTATATGCTGGTCAACCCCGCCAACCTCCAGCTCCACCCCGTCTGGGTGAGCTATGAGACCGCGCCGGACGGCGTGGTCACCGCCACCGCCACCCTCACCATGCCCCCCGAGGGCATCGCCGTGGTGGCGCGGGTGGTCAAGGGCAAGCCCCAGCAGTATACCGCCAACCTGATCCTCCATCCGCCCGAAGGCAAGACCTCCATGGACGGCGTGGGTC
>CARXAY010000089.1 GCA_949093475.1 uncultured Oscillospiraceae bacterium | reverse complement strand
GATATATCTTGACCATTGTCCCATAAGCCGCCCCTGTTTTCCCCTGAAGATAGGTGGGCAGAATCAGCTTCCCGGCCGGCGCGGTCACCCGCCAAAGCTCCCGCACCGCCTGTTCCGGCTTCTCCAATAAATGCAGGACGTTGGCGGCAATGACCACATCAAAGCTCCCGTCCTCCTCCGGCAGAGCGGTCATGTCCCGCTGGGCAAATTCCATGTTGGAAGCCCCCGCTTGGCGGCCTTTTTCCTTGCCCGCTCCAGCATAGGCAGGGACAGATCGGTACACAGCACCGTCTTTGCCCGTGCTGCGGCGCCAAGGGAAAATTCTCCCGTCCCGGCAGCACAGTCCAGCACCTGTGCCCCGGCGGGGATCTGCTCTGTCACCCACCTGACTGCCGCGGTGATGACCCGGCGGTTGGTGTAGTGGCTCAGGTCGTAAAACCGCGCCCAGCGATCCCAAAAGGTGGCGCTCACAGCTCGATCTCGCAGTCCGGCTCAATCTTCTTGCACGCCTTGACCACGGCCTTCATCACGGTGTTTTCGTCCGCGCCGTCGGCGAACTCCACCGTCATCTTCTGGGTCATAAAGTTCACCGCCGCCGACGCGACCCCGGCGGTCTTTTGGGCCGCCTCCTCCATCAGGTTGGCGCAGTTGGCGCAGTCCACTTCGATCTTGTAGGTCTTTTTCATGGTGATTGCCTCCCTCTTATTCCTCCACATGCTCCAGTCCTTGGTCGATGATCGTCCGCACATGGCCGTCCGCCAAGGCGTAAAGCACCGTTTTCCCCTCCCGGCGGTAGCGCACCAGCTTGCTGGCCTTCAGCGCGCGAAGCTGATGGCTCACCGCCGACTGGGTCACCCCAAGGAGCTGAGCCAGATCCTGAACGCACATCTCAGAGACGGATAAAATGTAGAGCAGCTTCACTCTGGTAGAATCCCCAAAAATCTTGAAAAGCTCCGCCAGATCATAGAGGACTTCGTCCTCGGGCAGCTCCTCCCTCACCTTGTCTGCGCTCAGCACTTCCGGTTCGTTCATGTTCAACCCTCCAAACATGTGAGCCATTGTTCATGTGTTATTATATTCACCTGTTATCTTGTTGTCAACCCCCTCGCAAAAACTTTTTTCGTGAAAAAGAAAGCCGGCTGGTTTCCCAGCCGGCTTTCCTTATTCTGCCTCCTGCCAAAACGCCGCCGCGCCCTCCCAAGCGGCGGCGTTTTCTTCGCTCTGCGCTCTCGGTTCGTATCCAAGGCTTCGCAGGTATTGCCCGGTGAAGCGGGAAAACACCGCCGCCCCCTCCTGATTGAGATGACCGCCGTCGTAGAGGTGCTGTGCGGCGTCCAGCCCGATCTCCTCAAAGGCGTCCGCCCAGTTGACGAACCGCCCCGCCCCCGCCGCCAGAACGTCCTGCTCCAAGCGGCTGTATATCTCCGGGGAAAATTGTCCGTAGGTGGGATTCATGGTCACAACGAGGTCGATCCCCTCCTCCCTGCACAGCGCGGCGATGCGTTCAAAGGTCTTCAGGTTGGCCAAGTAATCCTCTTCGCTGCGGATCGCCCCGGACACCACGGGAGCGCCCGTCTCACTGACGAACACCCCCTCCACCGGAGTATAGCCCTTGAAGTCGTCCGTCCGACGCACCGGCAGCGCCTTTTTCAGATCCGCCGCTGTCAGCTCCTTCCAGCGGTCGTGATAAAAATAGAGGTCAAACAGCAGCCCGGTGCGAAGCGACCGCTCGGAAAATTCTCTGATCGCCCCCAGCTTGTTGCTCCCCCACGGCATATAGCCCACGTTGATCTGGGTGTAGTTCTGGTAGGGCTGGAAAAACAGCCCCGTCCCCTCCATCACCACCACCGACGGCGTTTGGGTCTTGAGGGCCTCCTTCAGGTAATAGTAGGTGATGCCCACCGTCTGCTCGCTGCCGCCCATCACATAGCCTGTCAGGCCGCTCTCGCCGTACATCGCGCCGGGATTCCAGTCGCAGTAGGCATAGGAGCTGCCCAAAAACAGCACGTCGATGGAATCCTTCGGCTCGGCCAAAAAGGCATCCCATGTAGAGCCGTAGGCGGTGTGAGCCGGGCGCAGGATGTTGCCCAGCAGCCCCAGAACCACCGCCGCCAGCACGGCGAAGGCCACGCACCAAGCCCACTCAAAACGGCTGACCTTGGCCGTCTTTCCTGTCTCGTCCATGCCGCCGCCCCCTTAAAACTGGAAGTACACGAAGCTTTGGGCGTTGTACCCCGTCCCGTAGCTTCCAACCACCACCGCCGCCGTCAGCAGCGCCAGATACACGCACCAGCGAACCCCTCTGGGCGCGGCGGCCAGCCGCCTTTCCGGCGCTTCCCGGACGCTCCAAAGAACCACCCCCAGCAGGGCGAGACAGCCCAGCCCCGCCACCAGAAATTCCTTGCGGCCCATGCCCATGGCGGCGAGGCCGCCCGCGTCCCAAAGCACCGGCTTGACCATATTGCCCAGCACAGCCAGCGCGCCGGACACCGACCCGGCCTGAAAGAACACCCACGCCACGGTGGACAGCGCAAATACCCACCCCATCTGCCACAGAGCGGAGAGCTTTGTGTTCTCCCCAAGGCGGAGGACACGCCGGGCCTTGGCCCGGGCAGGCTTGGTCAGCGCACCCGCCACCTGATAGAGGCCGTTGAGCAGCCCCCACACTAAAAAGCTCATGGCCGCGCCGTGCCACAGGCCGCTGACGGCAAAGACAATGAGGATGTTACCATATGTCCGCACCCGTCCCCTGCGGCTGCCCCCCAGCGGAATATAAAGGTAATCCCGAAACCATGTGGACAGGGAGATATGCCACCGCCGCCAAAACTCCGCGATGGACTTGGCGAAATAGGGCGTGCGGAAGTTCTCCGCCAGCGTAAAGCCCATCACCCGCGCCGACGCCAACGCCATGTCCGTGTAGGCGGAAAAGTCGCAGTAGATCTGAATGGAAAAGGCGCAGGCCGCCAAGATCACCTGAACCGCACCAAAGCTCCCCGGCGCGGCAAACACCGTGTTCACCACCACAGCTAACTTGTCCGCGATCACCAGCTTCTTGAACGCCCCCCAAAGGAAGCGGGCACAGCCCTCTCGCAAGGTTACATAATTAAATTTATGTAACCTATCAAACTGGGGCAGCAGCTCCCCCGCCCGCCCGATCGGCCCGGAGAGCAGCGCGGGGAAGAAGGAGAGAAACAGGGCGCACTTCACAAAGCTCCGCTCGGCGGGGAGCTTCCCCCGGTACACGTCGATGAGGTAGCCCATGGCGGCGAAAAAGTAGAAGGAGATGCCCGCGGGCAGCAGCAGCCGGGGCACGTTGACCGACCAGTCCAGCCCCACCAGAGCCAATGCCTGCTTCACGGTGGCGACCGCAAAGCCCAGATACTTGAACACCCCCAGCGCGGCGATGAACAACCCCAGAAGGAGGCCCAGCAGCCAACCCTTGCGGCCCTTTTCCAGCCCCTTCGCCCCAAAATAGCTCACCAGCACGGTGGAGAGCAAAAACACAAAATATTCCGCCCCGGCGCACAGGTAAAAGAACCAACTGCACGCCAACAGCCACACGTTTTTCCCCCGTTTGGGCGCAAGAAAATACCCCGCCGCCGCGGCCGGGAAGAACAAAAAATAGGACAGCGACAAAAAGCTCAAGGGTTTTTCCTCCTTCCCTCGCGTTTCGCTTTATTGTACCCGACCCGCCCCCGCTTGTCAATTCACGCCACGGCAATAGAAAAGACGGACAGCTTGCCATCAAAAACTGTCCATCTAAAATTTCTTTATCTTCGTAGTTAATTAAAGTTCTCGGTCATATATGCTCTAAAAAACTGACCTGCTTCATCAAGCAATTCACCAAAAGTTCTCCATGCCTGTTTCATTTCTTCAAAAGATTCCGAAGATCGGTTACTCATTTTGTAGGTTACCATTTTCTCGTACAATTCATCGTATTGATCGAGAACAGCCTTATAGTGGGTAAGGGCTTCTGCATATTGTGGCGTTTCAATTCCGTGCTCACTAAGTAATGTGTATCTTTCCTTGTAATAATCACACTCGTTCTTTAGTAGTTCTAAACCCTCAGCGGTAGTACCAAACCCTGCAAGGGCAAAAATTTGTGTTCCTTTAATTCCCATAGATAAAATGCTGTCATGTACATTCCACAAATGAATCGTCTCTTGATTTTCGTTGTCGACAGCAGCTTTTAGGATCACAGCGTTTCTTTCGCCATCCCAAGACACACCCAGCCCTAATGCTTCCCCTACTGCACGCACCGGGAGATAGATCGTACCGTTAACAGCAAAAGGCTCTACCAAGTTTCCGTTGGAGTCAGTTGGTTGCATTATCTTACCATTCATTTCAATTTTGATATCGCTATAATCTGCGGTAAGAGTGCGTGATCCAAAGGTAGCGGCAGCCGTGCCGACTATGGAGAGTGTCAGAGCAGAGAACACGATGCCCGAGAGAAAGGAACGAAGATGTATTTTTTTCATTGTAAACCTCCTTGACGGAATTTGGTGAAAATATTATAACATACACTCCGCCAAACATCAATTACACAAAAACAGAGGGACGGGTGACCCGTCCCTCTGCTTTTCTGCCCCGTTCCTCAGAACCACTTCCACCAAGAGGAGGTCTCCCGGGCCTCGACGACCTCCATCGCCCCGGCCAGCATTTCGGCGCACTCGCCGCGGGTCAGCGTGGTGTTCAGCTCCAGCGCGCCGGAGGCGTTGGCGGCAATGACCCCCGCGCTCTCCAGATTCACCGCCGCCTGAAACGCCCACGCGGGGGCGGCGGCGGTGTCGGGATAGAAGGTGGTCACGGCCACGTCGGTGGTGGAGATCATCCGATCCAGCAGCACCGCCGCTTCCGCGCGGGTCACCATGCCGTCAGGAGAAAACATGGGCCGTCCGTCCTCGCTGGGGTAGCCGCGGACGAGCCCCTGCTGCACGGCGGCGGACACATAGCCCTTGCACCAAGTGGGGATGGCGTCGTCGTCGGCAAAGCCGGTGGTCAGCGTCTCCGCCAAAGGCTCGCTGCCCAGCGCGGACATGGCCATGGCCATAAACTGGCTGCGGTTCACCGGCTCATCGGGGCGGAAATAGTAGCTGTTCCCGATCTGCTCCCCCACCATCACGCCTTTTTCCGCCAGCTTGATGGCGGCGTTGTAGCTGGGCACGCCGCTCATGTCTGCGTAGGTCACCTTGGTAGAGGGCTTGCGGATGCGTACCTCCACCTTGGCAGGCTCGGACACGTTCCCTGCCGCGTCCTCCGCCACAAAGGTGAAGCGATCCTTCCCCGTCTTGTTCTCAAAGGGGGTGTAGACGAAGGTGCCGTCCTCGCACAGCTCCACGCTCCCCCGTGCCGGCTTCTCCGACAGGCGGTAGCGCAGCGCGTCCCCTTCCGGGTCGACTGCGGTCACCCGCCCGGTGTACGCCACGTTCTTGCACGTCTCGAAGCACTGCTCCTGCGCGATGGGCGCACCGTTCGTGCCCACCGGGGGGGTGGTGTTTTCCAGCGCCAGCGCCGCCGTCACCAACATGACCGCCGCCAGCATCAGGGGGATCAGCCGCTTCATGGATGTTTTTTTCATATCAAAAGACCTCCTTAAATTTTAACGCCGTGTCCTTATTTTGGCCCTATCGGCAATGATTATACCGTTCCTTTTTTCTCTTCCGCCGCATAA
>CARXAY010000088.1 GCA_949093475.1 uncultured Oscillospiraceae bacterium | reverse complement strand
CCCTCACCCCCTATCTGGCCTACTCCTGCAGCGAGCTATCCATCCTCGACCCCCGCTATTTTCAGGGGAACTTCCTCACCACCCTCAACTGGATCGACCCCGACGTGGTGCTGGTGATGTACGCCCCCGGCACACTGCGAAGCGAAGCCGCCTTCACCTTCCTCCCCCAGCCCGCCGCCCCCTCCAAGGGGGACGTTCTGCGCTGGAAACAGGACGAACCTTAAACTTTTTGTGAACACCCTTGCTTTTTGGAAAAGGATGGGGTATCATATGGGTTAGCACTCAACGTAAGCGAGTGCTAACCCGTATTTGTTTTTCAAAAAAATTGAAGATAAAGGAAGCGGATCGACTATGGCAAAGAAGCAATTCAAAACGGAATCCAAGCGTCTTTTGGATCTGATGGTCAACTCCATCTACACCCACAAGGACATCTTCCTGCGGGAGCTGATCTCCAACGCCAGCGACGCGGTGGACAAGCTGGCCTACCTCGCCCTCACCGACGAGAAGGTGGGCCTCAGCCGCGGCGACTTCCAGATCACCCTCGTTCCCGACAAGCAAAGCCGTACCCTCACCATCTCGGACAACGGCATGGGCATGACCGCCGAGGAGCTGGAAAAGAATCTGGGCACCATCGCCAAGAGCGGCTCTCTGCAGTTCAAGCAGGCGCTGGACAAGGGAGAGGCCAAGGACGTGGACATCATCGGCCAGTTTGGCGTGGGGTTCTATTCCGCCTTCATGGTGGCCGACGAGGTCACCGTCATCTCCCGGGCCTACGGCGAGGATCAAGCCCACCGCTGGCACTCCAAGGGGGCGGACGGGTACACCGTGGACGACGCCCAGCGGGACGCGCCGGGCACGGACGTGATCCTGAAGCTCAAGGAAAACGCCGACGGGGAGGATTACGACCGCTATCTTGATCCCCACGTTCTGATGGGTCTGGTGAAGAAGCACTCCGACTACATCCGCTATCCCATTCGCATGGAGCTGGAGCATACCCACGAAAAACCCGCCCCCGACCCCAAGCCGGAGGACTACAAGCCGGAATACGAGACCCACAAGGAATGGGAGACCCTGAACTCCATGCAGCCCCTGTGGAACCGTCCGAAAAAGGACGTGAAGCGGGAGGAATACGACCAATTTTATCAGGAGAAGTTCGGCGACTGGCAGCCGCCTCTGGCCGTCACCCACCTGTCCGTGGAGGGGGCGGTGAGCTACAAGGCCCTGCTCTACATCCCCGCCCAAGCCCCCTACGACTACTTCACCCGGGACTTTGAAAAGGGCCTGCAGCTCTACTCCTCCGGGGTGCTCATCATGGACAAGTGCGGCGAGCTGCTCCCCGAGCACTTCCGCTTCGTCCGCGGGGTGGTGGACTCCCCCGACCTCTCCCTCAACATCTCCCGTGAGATCCTCCAGCAGGATCGCCAGCTCACCGCCATCGCCGCCAATCTGGAAAAGAAGATCAAGGCGGAGCTGGAAAAGCTCCTGAAGGACGACCGGGAGAAGTACCTCACCTTCTGGAAGGCCTTTGGGCCCCAGCTGAAGTACGGCGTGGTGGGCGACTTCGGCGCCCACAAGGAGCTTTTGCGCGACCTGCTGCTGTTCTGGTCGTCCAAGGCGGAGGGGATGTCCACCCTCCGGGAGTACCGGGACCGGATGCCGGAGAGCCAGCAGTTCATCTACTACGTCCGGGGAGAGAGCAAGGAAAAGGCCGCCGCCCTGCCCCAGACCGAGCGCATTTTGGACGCGGGCTTCGAGGTACTCTACCTCACCGAGGACATCGACGAGTTTGCCGTCCAGACCCTGAACGACTACGACGGCAAGGCGTTCAAGTCGGTCTCCGACCCCGACGCCCTGCCTGAGACCGACGCTCAGAAGGAGGAGGCCAAGCAGCGCAGCGAGGAGGCCAAGCCCCTTCTGGACTTCTGCAAGGAGACCTTGGGCGACGCCATCCAAGAGGCCCGCATCTCCCGCATTTTGAAGTCCGCCCCCGTGTGCATGACCACCGACGGGCCCATGTCCTTCGAGATGGAGCGGTATTTTGAAAAGGTGGAGGGCCAAGCCCCCATGAAGGCCGGGCGGGTCTTGGAGCTGAACCCCGACCACCCCGCCGTGCAGGCCCTGCAGGCCGCGCTGGACGCGGACAAGGACAAGGCCGCCAAGTACGTCAAGCTCCTCCACGCGCAGGCCTGCCTCGCCGCCGGGCTGGAGCTGGACAACGTGGCGGAATACACCGAGCTGGTGTGTTCGTTGATGGAGTAAATGGAACAGGCGGCGGTCTCATGTGAGACCGCCGCCTTTTGCTCCCCTTGTTTTTTCCCTGTCGGCATGGTATGATAGACAAAATTCTCCACAAGGAGGGCACGCCATGAGCCGCGCCGACGAACTGTTTCTTCAAAACTGCCGGGATATCCTCGACCACGGCGTTTGGGACACCGATCTTCCCGTCCGCCCCCGCTGGCTGGACGGCACGCCCGCCCACACGGTGAAGGCCTTCGGCATCGTGAACCGCTACGACCTGCGGGAGGAATTTCCCATCCTCACCGTCCGCAAGCAGTATTTGAAAAGCGCCATTGACGAGCTTTTGTGGATCTGGCAACGAAAGTCCAACAACATCGCCGACCTCTCCAGTCATGTATGGGACGCTTGGGCGGACGAGAGCGGCTCGATCGGCAAGGCCTACGGCTACCAGCTCGGGGTAAAGTACGACTTCCCCGAGGGGAAGATGGATCAGGTGGACTGGATCTTAAAGACCCTGCGGGAGAATCCCTCCTCCCGCCGTATGGTCACCAACATTTTCAACCACCACGATCTGAAGGACATGAACCTCCAGCCCTGCGCCTACTCCATGACCTTCAACGTCTCCGGCCATACCCTTAACGGCATTTTGAACCAGCGCAGTCAGGATATGCTCACCGCCAACGGCTGGAACGTGATGCAGTACGCCGCGCTGCTGATGATGTTCGCGCAGGTCTCCGGTCTGGAGGCGGGGGAGCTGGTTCACGTCATCGCCGACTGCCACATCTACGACCGCCATGTGCCCATCGTGGAGGAGCTTTTGCAGCGCAAGCCCTACCCCGCCCCCAAGGTGACCCTTGACCCCTCCGTCACCGACTTCTACGCCTTTACCAAGGGGAGCTTCACCGTGGAAGGCTACCAGTCTCACGACCTGACCACCCCCATCGAAGTGGCGGTGTAACGCAGCCACAAAATAGGGACGGCTCAAATGAGCCGTCCCTTCTATTTTGCCCTCGGATAGGGGTTAGGGTCATCGGTCAACCCGGCCAGATAATCCATGCTGGTATCCAAAGCCAGCGCGACACGCTTGCATTGTTCAAAAGAAAGCTGACGCTTGCCACATTCAATTTTGGAATAGTCGCTTTGGTCAATCCCGGTGAGCATTTGCATTTTGATTTGAGAAAAGCCCTTGGCCCTGCGAAGCTCACGCAAACGCTCCATAATTATCACCCCAAATAATTATGGCAATTTGACCTATTGATATTAGGGTGATTTTGACCTATAACGAAAGGAAGATAGGTTCAAGGGGGGCGTGACTGAAATGGGGCAAAAGAAAAAGGTTTTTACCAAAGACTACACGGACGGTCTGCTAAACGAGCCGGAATTAGCGCAAGAGGATTGGGAGGAACTCATTCACCGGGCAGAGGCCCTGCAACGCTTGCCGCACATAGTAAATCCGCTTGCCGCAGCCCGCTTTGATAAAGCAGTCAAGGCTTGCGATGCAATAGCAAAGGAATTTTCGGGACGTATAAAAGCAGCGGTGGACTTTGAAACTTATGAAGCCACCATTGTGTTGGAATGTGCCTACATCGAATTTCGTCATCATGAATTTATGGAAACACTCGCGGCATTGAGTTTGATTTCCCAAAATATCCAAATTACCTCCACCCCGTCGGAGTTGTTTCGCCTCGACATTTCAATGCCCTATTTTGTTCCGCTCCCATCGTAAAACAGGGGCAATTCCTCTGCCTTGCCGTGTTGCGATACGCAAGGAAGCAAAGATCAGTCCGTAGGGGCGGGTTTAGAACCCGCCCCTACCTTTTTTGGCCAACAGCCGCTGAAGGAGGATCTCCACCCCGGCGACCCACGCCATGAGGGCGGGGAGGATCGCCCACATCGCCCCCTTGGGCATCACCAGCGAGAACCAGTCCGCCAACAGCCACGCCTCCAGATAGAAACCTACCGTCATGGCGGCGAGCAGAGCCAGCCGCCAGCGGTTTAAGGGCCGGCTCACAAAATAGAGATTGACCAAGCCGCCGAAGCCCACCAGCAGGACGCACAGGGTAGAGAGCTGCCCGGCATCAAACCGATGCCAGTTCAGCATCGCCACGCACCACAGCACCACGCTGGCCATGGCCACCGCCCCCGGCGCGGCCCGGCGGAACACGTTGTCCCGAAAGCGGCCCTGAACCCGCTCCAAATTCGGCTCTAAGGCCAGCAGGAACGAGGGGATGCCGATGGTCATGGTACTGATGAGGCTCAGCTGGATCGGCTCAAAGGGATATCCCACCGTAAGGAACAAAAAGCAAATGGCGATCATGGTGGAAAAGCCCGTTTTCGTCAAAAACAGGGCGGAGGAGCGCTGCAGGTTGTTGATGGCCCGCCGCCCCTCGTCCACAATGCGGGGCATGACGGAAAAGTCGGAGTCCATCAGCACCACCTGACTGACGTTGCGGGCGGCCTCGCTCCCCGCCGCCATGGCGATGGAGCAGTGGCTCTCCTTGAGGGCCAGCACGTCGTTCACCCCGTCCCCCGTCATGGCCACCATGTGGCCGTTTGCCTTCAAGCTCTGGATGAGCCACAGCTTTTGCTCCGGGCTGACCCGCCCAAAGACGGTGTACTCCTCCGCCGCCGCGCGGGTGGCCTCCTCCGTTGTCAGGGTGGAGGCGTCTACATACCGCTCCGCCCCGTCGATGCCCACCCGCGCCGCCAGCGCGGCGACGGTGCGGGGATCGTCCCCGGAGATGAGCTTCAGCGCCACGCCCTGCGCCTTAAAATACTCCACCGTCTCCTCCGCGCCGGGACGCAGGGTATCGGAAAGAACGATCAGTCCCGCCGGGCGCAGCTCGTGGGGCAGGGCGTCCTCCGGGCCGAAGTCCTCCCCGGACACCCCCACGCACAGCACCCGCAGACCCTGCGCGGCATAGGCCGCCGCCTGCTCCGCCAAGCTCCAGCCGCCCGGAAACACATATTCCGCCGCCCCCAGCACCCAGCTTTCGCCCTCCGGGGTGCGGCAGCCGCTCCACTTAACCTCGGAGCGGAAGGGGATGCCCCGCAGGGTCTTTTCCTCCGCCTCCGCCGTTCCCGTTTCTCCATCCAAATACGTCCGCAGTGCCGCCGCCGTGGGATTCTCGTCCCCGGTGGCGTTTAATATGCTCAAAACCCCGTGTTTCAGGCGTTGGGCGTCCATTTCCCCGGCGGCGGTCAGGGTCTCCACCGCCAGCTCTCCCGTGGTCAGCGTCCCCGTTTTGTCCAGACACAGGGTGTCTACCCGGGCCAGCATCTCCATGGACGCCAGCTCCTGACACAGCGCGCCCCGGGCCGCCAGACGCACCACCCCCACCGCCAGCACCACGCTGGTGAGCAGGATCAGCCCCTCCGGGATCATCCCCACCAGCGCCGCCACCGTCCGCACCACCGCCTCCTTGGGGGTGGCGTGGACAAAAAACCACTGCTTGACAAAGAGGGCAACGCCCACAGGCAAGATCACCGCCGCCATCACCCGGATAATGCGGTCGATGGTGGCCATGATCTCCGACTCCGGCCGCTTCCACGCCTTTCCCCCGGCGGTGACCCGGGCGGCGTAGTTCTCCGCGCCCACATGCTCCACCCGGGCGACGCAGCGGCCCGACGCTACAAAGCTCCCGGACAAAAGCTGCTGGCCCT
>CARXAY010000087.1 GCA_949093475.1 uncultured Oscillospiraceae bacterium | reverse complement strand
CGCTCTTTTTCCGTCCCCGGCACAGCAGCCAGACCGTCCCCGCCAGACAGAGGAACGCCGCCGCCGCACCGACCGGGCCACGCAGGTCGCTCTTCAGGACGAAGCGGCTGCCGCCGAGCTGGGGGAGGAGGCCGCCCCGTGGTGGGTCTGGCGGGCAAACGCCTACCTGCGGACGGGCAGCGCGGCCACGCAGGCCCGCAGTCTCATGCAAGACATTACCGACCGGGGAAACGCCTACGTCACCCTTCCTTCCACCCCCCGCTCGGCGCAGGTTCTCCGCCGCGTTCTCCCCACCTTGACCCAGCGGCCGTATACCATTCACCTTCAAACTGAAGCGTCGTAAAAAAGCCACCGTTCGCATTTGCGAACGGTGGCTTTTGTCTACCTTAATTCTTTAATGGCAGCCCGCGCAGCCGGCGCACACGCCGCTGCAGCCGCTCTTTTTCCGTCCCCGGCACAGCAGCCAGACCGTCCCCGCCAGACAGAGGAACGCCGCCGCCGCACCGACCGGGTCGGTATGCCCGGTGAACGCACTGCCCAGCTGGTAGACGATGAGGGACGCCACATAGGCGAAGCCGCACATATAGCCGATGGCGGCCCAAGTCCATTTGGCGTTGTTCATCTCCCGCTTGATCGCCCCCATGGCGGCGAAGCAGGGCGCGCACAGCAGATTGAAGATCATAAAGGAATACGCGCTGATGGGGGTGAACGCCGCGGCGATCTGGGCGGAGAAGTCCGCCCCCGGATAGAGGACGTGGAAGGTGGAGACCACGTTTTCCTTGGCGATCAGGCCGGTGACCGTGCCCACCGTGGCCTGCCAAGTGCCAAAGCCCAGCGGAGCAAAGATCCAGCACACCGCCCCGCCAATGGCCGCCAAAATGGAGTTGGCGTTGTCCTCCACCATGCCGAATACGCCGTTTTCCACCCCGAAGCCCTGAAGGAACCACAGCAGAACGGAGGAACAGAGGATCACCGTCCCCGCCCGCTTGATAAAGCTCCAGCCCCGCTCCCAAGTGGAGCGCAGGACGTTGCCCGCCGCAGGCACATGATAGGCGGGCAGCTCCATGACGAAGGGGGCAGGCTCTCCGGCAAAGGGCTTGGTCTTTTTGAGGATGATGCCGGAGATCACAATGGCCGCCACCCCGATAAAATAGGCGGAGGTGGCCACCAGCGCGCGGTTGCCGCCGAACAGCGCCCCGGCAAACATGGCGATAATGGGCATTTTCGCGCCGCAGGGAATGAAGCAGGTGGTCATCACGGTCATGCGCCGGTCGCGCTCGTTCTCGATGGTTCTCGACGCCATCACCCCCGGCACGCCGCACCCCGTCCCCACCAGCATGGGGATAAAGGACTTGCCTGACAAACCGAATTTACGGAAAATGCGATCCATGATGAAGGCCACCCGCGCCATGTAGCCGATGTCCTCTAAAACGGACAGCAGCAAAAACAGCACCAGCATCTGGGGCACGAAGCCCAGCACCGCGCCCACGCCGCCGATGATGCCGTCCACGATCAGGCCCATCAGCCACTCCGAGCAGCCGATGCGCTCCAGCCAGCTGCCCACCATCACAGGAATACTGTCCTGCCAGTGGCCGTAGTCGTTGGGATCAGGCTCTTCCACCGCCAGCGCGGCCTGATAAGCGGCTTCGTCCACCGTCACCGGGGTGGTCTCGCCGCTGTCGTCGTCATAGAGGTAAGCGGTGGTCTCCCCGGACTCGTAGGCTTCGATGATCGCGCCGGCCTCGTCAAACGCGCCCGCAGCGTCCTCGTAGCCGTCGCCGCCGGAGAGGAACCAGCCGTCCCCAAAGAGGCCGTCGTTGGCCCAGTCGGTGGCCCGCGTGCCGATGGACACTCCCCAGCCACCCATGGACAGGGCGTACACCAAGAACATCACCGCCACAAAGATGGGCAGGGCCAAAATGCGGTTGGTCACCACCCGGTCTACCTTGTCGGAAACGGACAGCGCGTGGGCCGCGCGGCCCTTTTTCACCGCCTTGCCCACTACCTCGCCGATGAAGTCATACCGGGCGGCGGCGGTGGCGCTCTCCACATCGTCCCCGTCCTCTAAGGCGCTCTCGTCCACCGCAAAGCTGCGGTAGCTGGGCGCAGAGCCGCGGGCGGCGGCCAGCGCGGCGGCCACCGCCTCGTCTACCCCCTTGTTTTTCAGGGCGGTCAGCCCCACCACGGGGCAGCCCAACGCCTTTTCCAGCGCCTTCAGGTCGATCTTGTCCCCGTTTTTCGCCGCCAGATCCATCATGTTCACCGCCACCACCACCGGGATGCCCACCTCCATGAGCTGGGTGGTGAGGTAGAGGTTGCGCTCCAAATTCGTTCCGTCCACAATGTTGAGGATGGCGTCCGGCTTCTCGTTGACCAGATAATTCCGGGCCACCACTTCCTCCGGGAAGTAAGGGGACAGGGAGTAGATGCCGGGCAGATCCTGAACCGTCACATCCTTATGCCCCTTCAGTCTGCCCTCCTTTTTCTCCACTGTCACCCCCGGCCAGTTGCCTACATACTGGCTTGCCCCCGTCAGCGCGTTAAAGAGGGTGGTCTTTCCGCAGTTGGGGTTGCCCGCCAGGGCGATCTTGCATTCCATTTCCATCGTCTCCTTTCCTCATTACCGGCGCGTCTGGGAAGCCGCGCCCTACATGACCTCGATGAGTTCGGCGTCCGCCTTCCGCACGCTCAGCTCATACCCGCGCACGGAAAGCTCCATGGGGTCGCCCAAAGGTGCGACCTTACGTACAAGGATCTCCACCCCGCGGGTCAGGCCCATGTCCAAGATCCGCCGCCGGGTCGCCCCTTCCCCGTGGAGCTTGACCACAGTGGCCTTCTGCCCCACTGCCACGTCCTTTAGTGTTTTCATCCTGTTTCCTCCCTTTCGTTGTCACGTCTCGCCTGTTCGCAACGGCTCGGACGCTTCTAAATGAAAATGCGGCTTGCCAGTCCGGCGTCCAGCGCCACCCGGCCGTCCTTGACCTGCAAGATCAAATTGCCCGCCAGCGCGCTGACCACCGTCACCACCGCGTCCTCCACGAAGCCCAGCTCCGCCAGATGGAGACGCACCTCGTCCTTCCCCGCGACGCGCCGAATGGTCACCGGTTCTCCCACCTGCGCCAAGGTCAACGGCATCGTCCTCGCTCCTTTCTTCGGTTAGCTGACGCTAACCTATTTGGAATATCATAGCGGTTAGGCATCTCTAACCGCTTGCGGAGTTAGTATAGGCTAACTCCATCCATTTGTCAAGAGGGTCGGGGAAAATTTTTCTTGCCCTTTAAGTTTGGATATGCTAACCTAAACCTATCAAGGCAAAGGAGGCGGCGGCCATGTCCATCCACGAATCAGGAGAGGACTATTTGGAGTCCATTTTGAAACTCCGGCAGGAGGGCAAGGAGGTTCGCAGCATCGACGTGGTGGCCGATCTGGGCTACTCCAAGCCCAGCGTCAGCGTTGGCATGAAGCGTCTGCGGGAAAGCGGCTATATCACGGTGGATCGAGACGGGATCATCTCCCTCACCCCGCAGGGGGAGGCGGTGGCCCAGCGTATTATCGACCGCCACAGGACGCTCACCGCCTTTTTTATTCGTCTGGGGGTGTCCCCGGAGGTGGCGGAGCGGGACGCCTGCAAGGTGGAACACGATTTGAGCGACGAGACCTTTGAAAAGCTGGTAGCCCATGCAGCGCAAGGGGAGGCAACTTAGTGTTGCGGCGGTTTTTGTGAAATTCAAACCCTAAGTTGGTGGATTCTTCCCCCCTGCCACGGTACAATGGCCCCACAAAGGAGGTCAACAAGATGACATATTTTGCAGAAAATCTGGCCGCACTCCGCAAGCGGGCGGGCTACACGCAGGAGACCTTGGCGGAGGCGCTGGGGGTGTCCCGGCAGGCCGTAGGCAAGTGGGAATCGGGACAGGGCCTCCCGGAGGCGTCCACCTTGCTGACGCTGGCCGACCTGCTGGGCTGTTCTCTGGATCAGCTCATGCGCCGGCCGTTAGAGGAAGAGACCCCTGCGGCGGACGACGCCGTCCCGGTCGATGACCCCGCCGGGGACTGGGCGGTGTTTGCCGGGCACATGAGCCGCTTCGCGTTCCAGATCGCTCTGGGGGTGGCGCTGGTGCTGGTGGGGGTGGCCCTCACCGTGGCGGCAGCGGCGTTTTTCAACTCCGGTTTTGTCGCTTTGCCCGTGCTGGTGCTGTTGGCCTGCGCGGTGTTCAACTTTGTGTTTGCCGGTCTGGATCACGGCAACTTCCAAAAGGCGTACCCCGTCCAGCCCCCGTGCCCCTATCCCGATGAGGCAGCCGACTTTGACGCCAAGTTCCGGGGCGGTCTCGCCGCCGCGGTGGCGGGGGTGCTGGTGAGCGTGGCCCTGCTGGTGGCCGCCGCCGTCCTGTTTGAACACAACGAATTTCTGCTCACTCTGGCGGTTGCGGGCTTTATGGCCCTGCTGGCGGTGTGCGTGGCCACCATCGTTTGGCTGGGCATTCGCCATTCCATGTACCACCCAGAGCCGGAGCAGCCCCATGGCCGGGATATCAGCGGCGCGATCATGCTCACCGCCACCGCCATTTACCTCTTTTTGGGCTTTACCCAGAACCTGTGGCACCCCGGCTGGGTGGTGTTCCCCATTGGCGGCATCGCCTGCGGCATTGTAGAAAGTCTGCAAAAGAAAAACTGACCCATCGAAAAAGAGCCTCGCCGCTTGGCGAGGCTCTTTTTATCGCGTCAACATTTCCCTTGTAGGGGCGGGTTCTAAACCCGCCCGCGTAGGGCGCGACGACCCCGGCGCGCCCAGTGGTCGCGCCCTACATCGTTTCCTTTCTGCGGCGGCGCTCCGCTACCCCGCCGATGACGGTCAAAGCAATGCCGGCGGCGGCGAGGATGAGGGTGATAAGGATATTGACCCAGTCCGGGTCGCCCGCCCGCAGGCGGGCCGCCATGGCCGGGACGGAAAAGTATTGCAGGAAGGGCACGCTGGCGTACCCCTCCCCCAGCAGCACATCGCACAGGGCGTTGAACGTTGGGGTGGCGAGGGCGCTCAAGAGAACGCACAGCCCGGTCTTTAGTAGCGGGCTCTTAGGCAGCCGCAGGGCCAGATAGTAGCCCCACAAAAACACCCCGCCCACCAGCGCAAGGGGGTAGGCCAAGGGCAAAAGCCACGCCTCCCCGCCCCCGGCAAAGACCCGGATCACCGCCAGCAGGGGAAACACCCACACGGTGGTCAGGGCCACGCACAGGGTCAGGACGTGCTTGCCGTAAAACCGCCAAATCGCCCACCAGCCCCACGGGAGGGCCAGCGACACAGCGGTGATCCCCAGCCCGGCCAAGATCCACTTGCCGCCCACGTAGAACCAGCAGGACAGGAGCAAAAGCAGCAGGCAAGCGGTGGCCGCCCCCAAGCAGACGGCGATGCGCTCCTCTTTCACATAAGCGGGCAGGTTGGTGAAGCAAAAGGCCAAGGCCAGCGCGGTCAAAACGATCCAAAACCAGTCCAGCGCGTGGAAGATCGCCAGATCACAGATGAAGCAGGTCACCAGCGCCACGGCGTAGCCCACCAGACAGATAACACGGAAGGTCTTGGTCAGCCCATGCCAAACGGCGGCGGCCCGCTCCTGCGCGTGAGCCTTGTCGTCGTCGCAGGCGGTGAAAAATTCATGCTCCGAAATGCCCAGCTCCTTACAAATCGAGGTAATGATGGGCACGTCGGGATAGGAAAGCCCCCGCTCCCATTTGCTGACGCTGGATTCGGTGACGAACAGGCGGGCCGCCAGCTCCCGCTGGGTCAGCCCCGCCTCCTGCCGCTTGCGGCGGATGTAGTCGCCAAAGGGCCGCTTTTCTTCCATCAAAGACACCTCCCGGGTGTGAATGAAATGGCCGCGCAGACCGTCCGGCGCGGTGTCCTCATAGTAACCGCCGGACGCGCAAAAGTCAAGGAAACAGGCAAAAAAAGCCCCTCGACCGCTGGTCGAGGGGTGTTTTCCATGTTCACAGCTTCCCCTTGGACTTCAAATAGAGGAGGAATACGATCTGGGCCACGGCCAGCAGGGAGCCGGGCCGGTCAGGGAGCTGG
>CARXAY010000086.1:3747-6107 GCA_949093475.1 uncultured Oscillospiraceae bacterium | reverse complement strand
TGGGATGGGCTATGCCGGGGTCGTAAGCGGCGGGCGCGGGCTGCTTCAGGCTCTCCTTGGAGACATATTCCACCGTAGTGGTGTCGGGAAACACCGACTTGCCCAGCTTCACCCCTTCGGGGACGGCCACATAGTCCAGCTTTTCGCAGCCGTAAAAGGCGTAGTCCTCAATATAGGCGATGGTGGAGGGAAGGGTCACCTTGGCCAACCGCTCGCACCCGTCGAAGCAGGATTCCCGAATGACCATCACCCCCTCCGGGATGGTGATCTCCCGCAGACGCTGGCAGTAGTGAAAGGCGTCCTTGCCGATCTTGGTGACGGTGGAGGGAATGGAGACGGTGAGCAGGTTTTCGTTGAAGTAGAACGCCCCGTTGCCAATGGCGGTGACCCCCTCGGGGATGTAGACGTTCCGGGTGGAGGAATTGTAGGTAAAGGCGTCGTCGCCGATGGTCTTGACATAGTCGGGAATGACCACGTCTCCCCCGTCCCCCCGGTAGGAGTACAGCTCATCTCCCTCCATGCGGAAGAAGTGCTGCTTGTACTCTCCCGTGTCGTAATCCACATACCCGGCGGACGCGGGCAGGATCAACAGTCCGGCGCACAGGGCCACAAGCGCGGCGGCGGCAAACATACGGCGTTTCATTGGATTCCCTCCCTTTCTTTGATAAGTAATCATACCATACAGGGAGGGTATGCGCAAGGCTCAAATGTCCAGCTCCGGGGGCACGTCCAGCGCCTTGGGGCGGGGCGAGCCGTTTTTCTTCCGCTGGCGGACGCACTCGGTGAGCAGATACTCGATCTGCCCGTTGATGGAGCGGAAGTCGTCCTCGGCCCAGGCGGCGATGGCGGCGTAAAGCTGCTCGGACACCCGGAGGGGGATCTGCTTCTTCGACCCCATAGGCTTAATAGAGGCTGCCGGAGTTGACCACCGGCTGGGCGTCCCGGTTGCCGCAAAGCACCACCAGCAGGTTGCTCACCATGGCCGCCTTGCGCTCCTCGTCCAGCGTGACCACCTGATTTTCGCTCAGCCGCTCCAGCGCCATCTCCACCATGCCCACCGCGCCGTCCACGATCATCTTGCGCGCGTCGATGATGGCGCTGGCCTGCTGCCGCTGGAGCATGACCGAGGCGATCTCAGGCGCATAGGCCAGATAGGTGATGCGGGCCTCCACGATCTCCAGCCCCGCGTCGGCCACCTTGGTCTGGATCTCGCCCCGGATGCGCTCGGCCACCGTCTCGCTGGAGCCCCGGAGGCTGCCCTCGTCCGCCTGACCGTCCCCGGTGGTGTCCACGTTGGGGGCAACGTCGTAGGGGTACATCCGCACGATGTTTCTGAGGGCGCTGTCGCACTGAAGGGACAGGTATTCCTTATAATTGTCCACATTGAACACCGCCTTGGCGGTGTCGGTGACCCGCCAGATGACGGCAATGCCGATCTCCACGGGGTTGCCCAAGCAGTCGTTGATCTTCTGCCGGCCGTTGTTGAGGGTCATGTTTTTGAGGGAGATCTTCTTGTCGCCGCCGAGGGAGATATTCGCCCCGGCCATTAGACCCTCCGCCCCTACCACGATGCTGGAGGGCTTGGAAGGAGCGGTGTCGCCGCTTTGGGCCAGCTTGGTGGCGGCAGCGGGATTGATGGCGGTGCAGAAGGGGTTCACCGCGTAAAAGCCCGCGCCCTTTAGCGTGCCGATGTAGTTGCCGAACAGAGTCAGCACCAGCGCCTCTTGGGGCTTTAAGACCTTCAAGCCGCACAGGGGCAGCCAAGCAAGGCTCAGCACCACGATGCACACCACCACCAGCGGTATGATGGCGTTGACGGCGGAGAAGATCACCCCCACTGTGGCGGCGATGTAAACGGCGATCACCGCCAGCAGCACCAGCATCCCGTGCTTTTTGTTCTGCAATATTTTCTCTGTCATGGAAATTGCCTCCTTGCAATTTTGATATCAAGATTATATCACTATCATTTCTACTTGTCAAGCATTTTTTGAAGTGCTATAATCAACTCACCAAATTTGAAGGAGGAGCTGTCATATGAAGAAGTTTACCCGCTGGTGGGTGTGCCTTGGGCTCTGTCTGGGCCTGTTAGCCTGCGGCGCGCTGGCCGCAGAAGGGGACATCTCCGTCCAACTGGACGGCCAGAACCTCACCTTCACCGACGCCGTGCCACAGGTAAAGGATCAGCGCACCTTTTTGCCCTTCCGCGCCGTGTTTGAGGCCATGGGCGCGGAGGTGGACAACGAGGGCAATACCATCACCGCCGTGCGGGGAGACAAAACCCTCACCATGACCGTCGGCTCTGCAGAAGCCACCGTCACCGAACAGGGCGTGACCACCTCCATCTCCATGGATGTCGCCCC
>CARXAY010000086.1:0-3737 GCA_949093475.1 uncultured Oscillospiraceae bacterium | reverse complement strand
GCTTTTGGCTGCGCCGTGGGCTGGGATCAGGCCGCCCAGACCGCCGTGATCGTGGACACCGAAAAGCTGGTGACCGAGGCCATGGCGGGCAAGAGCTATACCTATCTGGAGCAGCTGGCCTCTCTTGGCGAGAAGTACAAGGAAGGCATCTGGAACATGGACGCGTCCTTTGACATGGATATGTCCATGCTGACCCTTCCCATGATGACCATGGATGGTGCGGTGAAAGGCGTGATGGCGGACAACGCCAAAATGGACATGACCATGAACATGAAGATGGACATGGACGGACTGCTGGCTATGACAGCCGCCATGGGCGCAGAGCAGCCCACCGAAGCGGCGAAGGCCCAGTTTGAAGTCCCCAAGACCGACGGCATGGATGTGGCCGTCCGAGGTGACATCACCACCGGCAAGCTCTACATGAATATGGATATGAGCGCGCTGGCCGGCGCCACCGAGAATATCCCCACCGCCGACACCTGGTACGAGCTGGACATGGCCGCTCTCATGGAGCAGGCGGGGATGGACTGGAACGAGCTGATGGCCATGACTGAGAACGCCGATACGCTGGACACGCTGGTTTCCGCCCTTGCCACCGCCCAGCCCAACGACGCGGCCAACGGCTACAACGAGCTGAAAAAGTCCTTTGACGGCCTGTTCGCCGCCTTCGCCGACGACCACTTCCAGCTGTGGGGCTCAAAAGTGCCGTATAATTTCGGCAGCTGCTCTACCCACTATGACCTGCCCTCCTCCGACGGCTTCAACGTCGACATGGATCTGCTGCTGCACTTTGTCAGCGAGACGGATCCCACCGTTGACGGCTATACCCTCACCCTTACCGTGTCTCAGGAGGAAACCGCCGGGATGACCATGACCGTCTCTATGACCGCCGACGGCAAGATGAAAGCCGAGATCGAGGCGAACATGGGCGCGATCGCCTTAAACATGACCATGGACGGCAGCTACACCCCCGGCACGTCCGCTCCCGCGGTCACGCCCCCCGAGGGTGCAAAGATCGTCCCCTTCACCGAAATGATGGGCCAGACCGGTGACCTTGGGATCATCGGCGGCGCGGACGGCCCAACCGCCATCATCACCGCCAAGGCCGCGTAAGGCCAAACGGCGCGTCAGGGATGCTGCGCCCTACGCGGGGAAATACGGCGCAGGAACAGAAAGCCAGCGGACGGGAAATCACTTCCCGTCCGCTGTTTTATTTATGGAGAACTTAATCCGCCGGGTCATAGGGTTTATCCGTCTCAAGAAATACGCCACGCTGCGCACTCCAGCCTACATTGAACTCCAACGCCCGGCCCAGATCGCGGAGCTTGTAGTAGGGCTGTCCATCCACATGGAATGCCGCCAACTCCTCCGGGAGCGTCGAAGCCTGTGCGCCGAGGATGGCTTTCCAGTTCCGCTCTGTGACGCAGTAGGTCAGATAGCCATTTTCGTCCTGTAACGCCAGCGTCCAGACAAGCCGGGTCTCCTCCGCGCCGTCCACCGTCACGCCGAGATACCCCGCGCAAAGGCGAGGGTCTTCTGCGGCGGCAATGACCGTCCACAGCCGGGCCGCTGTCTCCTCCGCCACCGGGATGTTTTGGATCAGATACTCCACCCCGCCGCCGTGAAAGGCGGCGGCGATCTCGCCGTCTTCCAACGCATTGGAGCTTTCCACAAACTCCTGCTCGGTCACTTCCGTGCCGTCGATGGTGTAGGTGGGCGTTCCCCAGCCGTCATAATCGCTGACAAAGGTGGTAAAGGGCGTGTCGGAAGATGCGCCGTCTGCAAAAGAATAGAAGCGGTATTCACTGTGAGAGCCGTCGGGCGCGCCCCCGGCGACCTCCAGATGATTGGGATACAGCGTGTATACGTCGCCGGTCTCCTGCGGCGCAATACGCGCCAGCGCCCCGTCCCGAAAGCTCCACACCGCCGCTTCCCCAACGTCATAGACTACCGTTCCGTCCTCCCATACATCCGGGCCGCGCTCAGACATATTGTATCCCTTGGACAGAAAGAGCACGGGTTCGCCGTCTCCCGCCCAGCACACCAGCGCGTGTACCCCCGTGCAGCCCGCGTCCTCCAACAGGAGGTTGGGCTGGGGCTTCTCGGCGGTATATGCCGCGATCTGATCCAGCATCGCCCGGGCCTGTGCGGCGGTCAGACCGGAGATATCCACCTCCGAAGGGCCGTCGGCCGCAGCGGGGGCGGCCAGCAGTCCCAGCGCAAAACAGAGAGTCAGCATCAGGGGAAAGATGCCTTTTTTCATGTTTTTACCTCCTTTTTCGCAAGAAAACGCCTCACTGTTTTCAGTATAGCACGCCCCTTTTCAATTTCAAGCAACAAAACGATTACAAAATTCTTTCCCTTCAAGTAATTTTCTCTTTGTTTCTTTGGCGAAAGGTGGTATAATAGGTAGGATTTTGGGGAACGAGGGGGAGAGCCCATGAAGGTCGGTTTTGACAACGGAAAATATCTGGAGACCCAATCGGCGCACATCAAGGAGCGCATCGCCCAGTTCGGCGGCAAACTCTATCTGGAGTTCGGCGGTAAGCTCTTTGACGACTATCACGCCGCCCGGGTGCTCCCCGGCTTTGCGCCGGACAGCAAGATCCGGATGCTGGGGCAGCTTGCCGATCAGGCGGAGGTGGTCATCGCCATCAACGCCGCCGACATTGAGAAAAATAAGGTGCGGGGCGACTTGGGTATCACCTATGATGTGGACGTACTCCGCCTTATTGACGCCTTCCGCGGCATGGGTCTTTATGTGGGCAGCGTGGTCATCACCCGCTGGACGGGTCAGACGCAGGCCGCCACCTTCCAGCGGCGGCTGGAGGGCCTTGGCATCAAGGTCTACCGTCACTACCCCATCGAGGGATATCCCCACAACATCCCCCTCATCGTCTCCGACGACGGCTACGGAAAAAACGACTGCATCGAGACCTCCCGCCCGCTGGTGGTGGTCACCGCCCCCGGCCCGGGCAGCGGCAAGATGGCTGTCTGCCTCTCCCAGCTCTACCACGAATACAAGCGGGGGGTCAAGGCGGGCTACGCCAAGTTTGAGACCTTCCCCATCTGGAATCTTCCCTTGGATCACCCGGTGAATCTGGCCTACGAGGCCGCCACCGCCGATCTCAACGACGTGAACATGATCGACCCCTTCCATCTTGCCGCCTACGGCAAGACCACGGTGAACTACAACCGGGACGTGGAGGTGTTCCCCGTCCTCTCCGCCATGTTCGAGACCATTATGGGGGAAAGTCCCTACCACTCCCCCACCGACATGGGGGTGAATATGGTGGGCAACTGTATCGTGGACGACGACGTGGTGTGCGCCGCCGCCCGGCAGGAGATCATCCGCCGCTATTACGACGCCCTGTGTGAGCGCCGCCGCGGCCGCTGCGGCGACGAGCCGGTCTACAAGTTGGAGCTGCTGATGAAGAAAGCGGAGGTGGACGCCTCCCTTCGCAAGGTGGTCTCCACCGCCCAAGACAAGGCCCGCCGCACCGAACGCCCCGCCACCGCCATCGAGCTGCCCGGCGGGCGGCTCATTCGGGGCAAGACCAGCGAGCTGATGAACCCCGCCGCCGGCGTTCTCCTTAACGCCTTGAAGGTGTTGGCAGATATCCCGAAAAAGACCCACCTCATCTCCCCCGACGCCATCAAACCCATCCAGAAGATCAAGGTGGAACATCTGGGCGCACCCAATCCCCGGCTCACCGCCGAGGAGGTACTCATTGCAC
>CARXAY010000085.1 GCA_949093475.1 uncultured Oscillospiraceae bacterium | reverse complement strand
GTCGCGGGCGTCGGCGGTGACGGCGTGGGTCACGTTGGGGGCGGCGGCTTGGACCAGCTCCTCATGGATGTCCATGGCCAGCACCTCGTTGCCCAAGGTACACAGCTCTGTCGCCACGGCCGCCCCAAAGCGGCCAAGGCCGATCACAAGAAAGGTTTTCATCGCAAATCTCCTCCTTATCCGATCATCACGTCGGTGACGGGGTACTTGATCTTTGCCTCTCTGGCCACGGAGCGCTTGGTGGAGAAGGCAAGGGAGCACGACAGGATGCCCACCCGGCCCAGATACATAAACAGGATCAAAAACACCCGGCACGGGATGGACAGCGTCGGCGTGATCCCCGTGGTCAGGCCCACCGTTCCAAGGGCGGAAGCAATTTCAAACCCGGCATCCATAAAGGGAACGCCGTCAAAAAGCGAGAGGAACATTGCGCCGATGATGAACAGAAGAAGGGCGGTCAATGCCAGTGTGGTCGCGCTGGTCTGCTGTCGCCGGTCGATGGAGCGTCCGCCGATGGTCACAACGCTCCGCCCGCGAAAGCCCGCCAGCACGCTCAGGCCCAGCACCGCTACCGTGACGGTCTTGATCCCGCCTGCCGTCGAACCGGAAGAGCCGCCAATGAGCATGAGGACGCATCCCAGCGCCTGAGACGTGTCCCTCAGGCCACCTTGGTCAATGGCGGAAAAGCCCGCCGTCCGGAAGGTAACGGACTGAAACAGCGCGTTCATCACCTTGTCGCCCAGCGGCATATTTCCAAGGGTCGCCGGGTTTTGCCACTCTACCGCGAACAAAATAGCCCAGCCGATCAGGATCAAAGCCCCCGTCGTGGTAAGTACCAGCTTGGTATAAAGAGAGAGCTTCTTCCAATGGCGGTTTTGGGCGATATCGCTCCATACAAAAAAGCCCAGACCCCCGATGACGATCAGCGCCATGATGGTGAACAGTACCACCGGGTCGCTTTGAAACGGCACAAGGCTCTGGAAGGGCGCGTCCAGCCCCAGCAGGTCAAACCCCGCATTGCAGAACGCAGAGACAGAATGGAACACGCCCATCCAGATCCCCTGCCCCCAGCCATAACGGGGAATAAAGCGGGTCATCAGGATCAGCGCCCCCGCCCCCTCAAAGCACAGCGTCCATTTCAGAGTGAAGCGCACCAGCCGTACCACCCCGTTCATGTTGTTGAGGTTCAAGCTGGATACCATGATGAGCCGCTCGGAAAGACCGATCTTGCGGCGGGCAATCAAGGAAAAGAGGGTCATAATGGTGATAAAGCCCAGCCCACCCATTTGGATCATGGCCAAGATCACCGCCTGCCCAAACCACGACCACTGCGTAGCCGTGTCCGCCACCACAAGCCCGGTGACACAGGTGGAGGAGGTTGCAGTAAACAGACTTGTCAACCAACCGGCGCCTTCTCCGCTGTTGGAGGCGATGGGCAGGGTGAGGAGGATCGTCCCCAGCGCGATGATTGCGGCAAAAGAGCCGGCCACGATGCGGGTAGGGTTCAGCGCACGCCGTTTGAGCAGATGAAATTTCCTTCGCATGGCCCTTCCCTCCCATCTTTCACCATAAGCGAGGCCAAGTATATCACACCCCATATGGTTTTTCAAGCTATTTCTTTTTATAATGGTAGACAAAGCCGCCGTCCTACGATATACTTAGCATTACGTCTCTGTAGAACCAGCGACAACGAGAAAGACAGGAGAGAGTAGCATGAATTGGATCGTCACAGCCATCACCGCAGTGTATCAACTGCTGTGGGGCGACCTTATCACCCTTCCCCTCCCCGGCGGCGGTTCGCTGGGCATTTCCCTGCTGGTGCTTTTGCTTATTCCCACAGGCATCTATTTTACCTTGCGCACCCGTTTTCTCCCCGTGCGGCTTTTCCCGGAAATGCTGCGGGTCACGGCGGAGAAGAAATCCGACGGCGGCGCGATCTCCGGCGTTCAGGCCCTGATCGTCTCCACGGCCACCCGCGTGGGCATGGGCAACCTCATTGGCGTGGTCGCCGCCATTTCCGCAGGCGGCGCGGGGGCGATATTCTGGATGTGGATCACCGCTTTGATCGGCTCTTCCACCGCCTTTATCGAAGCTACGCTGGCCCAAATTCACAAGGAAAAAGATCCGCTTTATGGCGGCTGGCGGGGCGGCCCGGCCTACTACATCCATAACTTCGTCAAGGCAAAGAAGGAAAAGCACAGCAAAAAGCTGGGGCGGTATTCTGTTCTGGCGGTGCTTTTCGCCGTTTCCGGTCTGATCTGCTGGTGCGGGATCAGTCAGGTCATCAGCAATTCCGTCTCCTCCGCTTTCCAAAACGCCTTTCATATCCCGCCCATTCACACCACTGTCACGCTGGTGGCGCTGGCGGCAATTATTGTTCTTCGCAAAAACGCCACGTTGCGGGTGCTGGATATTCTTGTTCCCATTATGGCGGCGTGCTATTTCATCATTACGATCATTCTGATCGGCATGAACATCACCGTTCTTCCTGACGTGTTCCGCCGCATTTTTCAGGAGGCGTTTGGTCTGCGTCAAGTGGTCGCCGGCGGTTTCGGCGCGGTGGTGATGAACGGCGTCAAGCGCGGGCTATTCTCCAACGAAGCCGGTTCCGGCTCCGCCCCCTGTGCCGCCGCCGCAGGAGATACCTCTCATCCGGCCCGCACCGGCCTCTTACAGGCTCTTGGCGTGTTTATTGACACCATCGTGATCTGTAGCTGCACCCCCTTTATCATCCTGGTCACGCCGGAAGCTCAAACTGCAGGGCTTCAGGGCATGGATCTGCTTCAGGCGTCCATGGGGTATCATCTGGGGAACTTTGGCGTGGTGTTTATCGCCCTGATCCTCTGGCTGTTCAGCTTTTCCACCTTCATCGGCATCCTTTTTTATGCCCGTTCCAATGTCGCTTACCTGTTCGGCGACAACTGGCTTTCCCAAACCGCCTATAAGGTGCTCGCGCTGATCATGCTCTTCGTCGGCGGCCTTGCGGCATATACCTTCGTTTGGGATCTGGGCGATGTAGGCGTGGGATTGATGACCGTGTTTAATATCATCGTCATTCTTCCCATGTCCAAGCAAGCGCTCGCTTCCCTGAAGGACTATGAAGTGAAAATGAAGCAGCGGAAAAAATCCTGACAGACGAGATATAAAAAGGGGCAGCCGTTTGGCTGCCCCTTTCTTGTGCTGATTTACTTGATGAGGTCGATGAACCGATCCAGCATCACCGCGACCTCTGCGCGGGTGACGTTGGCGGTGGGATCGAGGTTATTCTGGCCCTTGCCCTTAAGGATACCGTTGGCCACACACCATGCTACGCCGTCCGCAGCCCAGTCGCCGGTGTCATCGCCGTCCACAAAGACCTTGAGACGGTTGGCATCCGCCTTGGTGTCCATGCCGATGAGCTTGGCGTAGCGGCACAGCATGACCGCCAGCTGCTCGCGGGTAATGACATCGTCGGGAGCAAAAATCTCGTCGGTATAGCCGGTGACCACCTTGGCCTTGGCCGCCCAAGCAACGCCCTCGGTATAGTACTTGCCCTGCGCCACATCCTTGAAGGTAGTCTCGTAGTCCGTCTTACCCTGAGACAAACGGTGGAGGACAGTCGCCAGCGAACCACGGGTCATAGGTGCGACGGGGCTATATTTGTTGCCGCCCGTACCGTTCACCAACTCCAGTCCAGCCATCTTGTGGATGGCTTCCTCCGCCCAAGGTGTGGCGTCCACGTCCTCGAACTTGGTTTCAGGCTCGGGAATGGTGGCGGGGATCTCCGTCTTGACCAACTCCTCACCATTAGGATCGGTGACAGTGATGGTCACGTCCCCGTCCTTGGTGGTGACGGTCTCGGATTTCGTACCGTCGGGTTGGGTCACCGTCTCGGTCACGCTACCGTCCGTCTTGGTGACGGTGGTCACCTTACTGCCGTCGTCCCGGGTCTCGGTGGTGGTGCTGGAGGACGAACCGCCCGTAGAGGTCACACCCACCCTGACGGTGCAGGAGGCGGTGGTCTGCTCATAATTGTCCGTCCCCAGCAGCGTAGCGGTGAAGGTATAGGTTTTATGGTCGCCGGGCAGCTCCACGGTGTAGGTGCCGTCCTCGTTGCGGGTCATGGGCAGCATCAGGTCGTTGGCCTCCACATAGAACCCGGTGGAATCCGCATAGTCGGGCAGGGCGACGGTCAGGATGACCTCCCCCGCTCCGCTCAAGGTGCTGCGGTTGGCGGTGATCTTGATCGCCGGGGTCGCCTTTTCGATGGTCACCTTGGCCTGACCCTGAACGCCGGTCATTCCGTTGGCGGCAACCTTGTACCAGACCATATGCTCACCCACCGCGCTGAAGGTGGGGTTGGCGGCGTGGAAGTTCACGCCGTCGCTGGAGTAGGTCACGCTGGCGCTTCCGTCCACGGGATCGGTCACAGCCACTTGAATGCCGTGGGCAAGGCCGTCATACGCGGTCTCCACGTCCGCCGCCGTGGCCTGAACCGGCCGAAGCCCCGTCACGGTCACAACGCAGGTGTCCTTGGTGCGTTCGTCCGCCTCTGCGGTGACCGTGATGGTCGCCGTTCCGGGGGCGACTCCGGTGATCACGCCGTTGTCCACGGTAACCACCGCCGGGTCGCTGCTTTCCCAGAGGACGGTCTTATTGGTCGCGTCAGAGGGTGCAACATACGCCACCAGCGTGTCGCTTCCCCCCACCGCAATGGACACGTTGGCCCTCCTGATCTGCACCACGGTGGGCATTACCCCGTCGGCGTCGGCGGCCACCACCACGCCGGTGGGCTGGGACTGCACCGTCCCGGAGAAGCCGCTACCCTCCACGGCGGTAACCTTCATCACAATGTTCTTCCCTTCGGACAGTTGGGTGATCGCCCGGCTGCGGCCGGTCGCCCCTTCGATCTCCTCCACGCTTGCAACCGTGCCGTCACTGTTCAGCGTCGCCCAGCACCACTGATAGGTCACGTGGCCGTCCGCCTCAGCGGGGGTGATGTTGGCGGCGAGTAGTTCGCCCACCTTGGCGATGCCGGAAATGCTCACCTTCTCCAGCGGCATGATCTTCTGCTCGCCCCGCACGGTGATGGTCAAGGCGTCCTCTACCACGCCGGCGGCAATGTAGATCGCCCCGGTCTCCTTGGTGTAGGTAAAGGCCACCGGGCTGCCGTTCATGGTGACGGTGATGTCGTCAGGGAGCTGATACCCCTCATCCGGGGTGACTGCCGCGACAAATTCCTGATGCCAGCCGGCTCTCGCAGGGGCGGAGAGGAAGCTCACCCGCTCGCGGACATACTCCACAGGGAAGGTCTTGAGTACGCCGTCGCCCCGGACGGTCACATTCTGGGTCACGCCGTGGGCAAAATTCAGTACCCGCGCCGCGTCATTGTTGGGATCGGAGGTGTAGGTATAGTCGGTGAACCGCTGGCCCGACTCGGTGGCGGTCACCGTCAGCGAACGGGGCATCTCATAGCCGTTGGCCGGGGTCAGGGTAATGGTGAACGGCGTGCCGTGGGTGGCGGTGTGGTTCTCTGCCGCGCCCATGCTGCAGGTGATGTTGGTCAGGGCGTGGCCGATGGTGTAGGTTTTCAGTTCAAATTCAGCGGTCACCGTCACCGCCTCACCGGGCATGGTGAAGGTATACCGATTCTCCTGTCCGCTGACCGGAGACACCGCCACTTCTGCGCTGCTGTCTGCGGTCTTCGTGACCTTCAGGCCGTTGGCCTTCAGCTGATAGCCAACATCCGGCGCGACGGTCAGGGTAACTGCCACACCCTCCGCCGCCTGACGGATATTGGCGGTCACGTCGCCGCCCATGATGGTCGTGGGGATGGTAACGTCAAACGTCTGGGCGCCCGTCCACGAGATGGTGACCGTCTCAAAGTTGCTGCCGTGGAAGTGGGTGTCGTCCTCCGCGCGGCGCACCCGGTAAGTGCCGGCAGGCAGACCGGTGATCTCGGTGCTGTTGGCATCCACCGGCGTCCATCTGCCGCTCTCCGAGTCCTCGGCAGCAGGCTGATACTCATAGAGCCGGTCTGCGTACAACCCGGTGATCTTGCCGTCTCTGGCGTTCTCCGCCGAGCAATTCACATAGGTGGGCGTGGCCTCCATCCGGTAGCCGTCTGCCTTGGTGATCTTTCCGGTGGTGTACGTGGTAGAACCAAGGTAGTACCCTCCGGCGG
>CARXAY010000084.1:5980-6238 GCA_949093475.1 uncultured Oscillospiraceae bacterium | reverse complement strand
CCCTTTTTTGTGCTTGAAGCCTTCAATGTCCCGTTAGAATGTCCATATCCTCTATAATTAAAAGAGCGTTGCCGGATCAATCCGGCAACGCTCTTTTAATTTCGCAGCTTCTAATTATGTAAACTTATTAGTAGCTCACGCCCTGCCACAGCATGGCCTCGGCGACCTTCAAGAACCCGGCGATGTTCGCCCCGGCCACCAAGTTGCCCGCCATGCCGTAGTCGGCGGCGGCCTTGGCGGCGGCGGCGTAGATGTTGA
>CARXAY010000084.1:1121-5970 GCA_949093475.1 uncultured Oscillospiraceae bacterium | reverse complement strand
CGCTTTAGGTGCTCATCCACCTCCTCAAAGGTCCAGTAAAAGCGCATGGAGTTCTGGCTCATCTCCAGCCCGGAGGTGGCCACGCCGCCGGCGTTGCTGGCCTTGGCGGGGGCGAAGAGGATGCCGTGGCTCTGGAACCATGCCACCGCCTCGGGGGTGGAGGGCATATTCGCGCCCTCGGCCACGGCGAAGCAGCCGTGCTCGGTGAGGGCCTTCGCCCCCGCCTCATCCAGCTCGTTCTGGGTGGCGCAGGGCAGGGCGATGTCGCAGGGCACAGTCCAGATGCCCTTGCAGCCCTCCACATACTTGGCAGAGGGGACGTAGTCCAGATAGGTCTTGATCCGGGCGCGCTTGACTTCCTTAATTTCCTTGATGATCTTGTAGTCGATGCCGTTCTCGTCCACGATGTACCCGTTGGAGTCGCTCATGGCGATGACCTTGCCGCCCAGCTGGGTGGCCTTCTGGTTGGCGTAGGTGGCCACGTTGCCGCTGCCGGAGATGACCACCCGCTGTCCTTGGAAGGACTTGCCCGCGGCCTTGAGCATCTCGTCGGTGAAATAGCACAGGCCGTAGCCGGTGGCCTCGGTGCGGGCCAGCGAGCCACCGTAGGTCAGGCCCTTGCCGGTGAGTACGCCGGTGAACTCGTCCCGCAGACGCTTATACTGCCCAAAGAGGAAGCCGATCTCCCGCGCGCCCACGCCGATGTCTCCGGCGGGCACGTCGGTGTCCGGGCCGATGTGGCGCTGCAGCTCGGTCATAAAGGACTGGCAGAAGCGCATGACCTCGTTGTCGCTCTTGCCCTTGGGGTCAAAGTCACTGCCGCCCTTGCCGCCGCCCATGGGCAGACCGGTGAGGGAGTTTTTGAAGATCTGCTCGAAGCCCAAAAACTTGATGATGGACAGGTTCACGCTGGGGTGGAAGCGCAGGCCGCCCTTGTACGGGCCGATGGCGGAGTTGAACTGCACCCGGAAGCCCCGGTTGACCTGAACCTTGCCGCTGTCGTCCACCCACGGGACGCGGAAAATGATCGTCCGCTCCGGCTCGACCATCCGGGCCACGATGCCCTTCTCGATGAACTCCGGGCGCTGCTCCACAACGGGCTGGAGGGACTCCAGCACCTCATAGACCGCCTGCAGGAATTCCTTCTGGTCAGGGTCTTTGCGCTGAACATCCTCGTAGATGCTCAAGAGAGCTTTGTTGGTAATTGCCATGCCGCAACACTCCTTTGGGTTTTGGTGGGTTTATTATAAGACAGACGCGGCAGAAATGCAAGATTTTTTTGCGAAACTGCAAAATATACGAAAGAGGCGGGGACAAGCCCGCCTCTTTCGTGAAATATTGCATGGGAGCAATCGAAAACTTTCTTATTTGCCGAACAGCTTTCCGAACAGGCCCTTTTTCTTCTCCGGTTGGGGCGCGGCCGGAGCGCCGGAGGGAGTCAAGGTCTTTCCCCCGGCCTTGTTGACGCTCTCCAGCAGCTTTTTGCAGTCCGCGTCGTCGCAGCGCTCCACGCCCTCCTCCAAGAAGGGCTTTGCCTTGGCCCAGTCGGCGGTACAGCCATAGCCGTAATAGAGGCAGATGCCCAGACCGATGGAGGCCAGCTTGTAGCCCTTTTGATAGGCGGTCTCATAGAGCTGATAGGCCCGGTCGTAGTCCACCGGGACGCCCTTGCCCAGCCGGTAGCAGTCCGCCATCAGATCCATGGCCCGGGGCTGTCCCCGCTTCACGGCCTCCATGAACCATTTGGTCGCCTCGGCGTAGTCCACCTTCACCCCGATGCCCATGTAGTGGCAGTAGCCCAGATTGCACATTCCGGCCACGTCGCCCCGCTGGGCGGCCTGACGGTAATGCTCCGCCGCCTTGGCCTTGTCCTCCTTGACCCCCTCGCCGAACTCATAGCAGAGGCCCAGATTGCACATGGCCGGCCCGTAGCCCAATTGAGCGGCGCGGGTGTAGTGTTCAAAGGCACGGCTCAGATCCTTGGACACGCCGTCCCCGCGCTTGTAGCAGTCGCCCAAGATCTTGATGGCCCGCGCCCAGTCCTGCTCCGCGGCCTTTTTGAACCACTCCACGGCCTTGCTCTTGTCCTCGCTGACGCCGTAGCCGTTTAAGTAGCACACGCCCAGATTGCACTGGGCGGCGGCGTAGCCCTGACGGGCCGCGGCGGCATAATAAGCGGTGGCCTTCTTGGGGTCTTCCTCCACGCCGTCACCGCACTCGTAGCAAAGACCCAGCGAACACTGGCTGGGTGCATACTCCCGCTCGGCGGCTTTTTGATACAGTTCAAAAGCCTTCTTGTCGTCCTGCTCTACGCCCCAGCCCCGGGAGTAGCAGTCCGCCAGCAGGTCGATGGCCCGCAGCCAGCCCTGATCGGCGGCCTTTTGGAACCACTCCACCGCTTTGGCGTCGTCATTCTCCACCCCGATGCCCCGGGAATAGCAGAAGCCTAAATTGCACTGGGCGCAGGCGTCGCCCAGCTCGGCGGCTTTCGTATACAGCTCCACCGCCTTCTTCTTGTCCTCCTCCACCCCGTCGCCCATCTCATAGCACAGGCCCAGAGAGCAGATAGACTGGGGATAGTCCCGCTCGGCGGCCTTCGCGTAAAGCTCGGCGGCCTTTTTGTCGTCGTGGGGCACGCCCCAGCCCCGCTGGTAGCAGTCCCCCAGCAAATCAATGGCCCGCAGCCAACCTTGGTCGGCGGCCTTTTGAAACCACTTGGCCGCCTCCACCTCGCTGCGCTCCACGCCGATGGCCCGGAGATAGCAGAAGCCCAGATTGCACTGCGCCGCGGCCGAGCCAAGGTCTGCGGCCCGCCGGTACAGCTCCACCGCCTTTTCCTTGTTCTCCTCTACCCCGTCGCCGAACTCATAGCACAGGCCCAGCGAGCAGATGGCGGAGGGGTAGTTGTCCTCGGCGGCCTCCTGATAGAGGGCCACCGCCTTGGCGTCGTCCTTCTCTACGCCCCAGCCCCGCTGGTAGCAGTCCCCCAGCAGATCCATGGCCCGCGCCCAGTGCTGCTTGGCGGCCTTCTGAAACCAGTAGACCGCCTGTTCATAATCCTGCTCCACGCCGATGGCCCGGAAGTAGCAGAAGCCCAAATTGCACTGGCTGGGAGCGTGGCCCTTTTCCGCCGCCTGACGGTAATACTCGGTGGCCTTCCGTTGATCCTGCTCCACGCACTCGCCCATCTCATAGCACAGGCCGATGGAGCAAATGGCGGTGAGATAGCCCGCGTCCGCGGCCTTTTGGTACAGCTCCATGGCCTTCTTTTCGTCCTGAGGCACGCCCTTGCCGTCCTTGTAGCAGTCGCCCAGAAAATCCAGCGCCCGCAGAGAGCCGCGGTCGGCGGCTTTCTCCAGCCATGTCGCCGCCTCCACCGCGTCGGCGGTCACGCCGATGCCGTTTAAGTAACACACGCCCAGATTGCACATGGCGGCGGAGTCCCCCGCGTCAGCGGCCTCCTTGTAAAGCTCAATGGCCTTGGGGCGGTCTTCCGCCACCCCTTCTCCCGCCTCATAGCAGACGCCCAGCTGGCGTTTGCCGGGGATGTAGCCGTTCTCGGCGGCCTTGGTGTAAAGCTGAAATGCCCGCGCCGGGTCTTTTGCCGTACCTGTACCCCAGCGCAGGCAGTCCCCCAGCACGCACATGGAGCGGTCGTGGCCGTCGGCCACCGAACGTTCCAAAAGGCGCACCGCCTCCTCCTCGTCCATTTCCACGCCCTCGCCGTTCAGATAGCACACCGCAAGGTCGCAAGTGGCGGGGGCGTAGCCCAAGTCGCTGGCCTGACGGTAGTAATCCACCGCCTTGCGGATGTCCGTCTCCACACCGTCGCCGTTCTCATAGCAAAGGCCCAGCTTTTCCAACGCCGGGGCGTAGTCCTCCTTGGCCGCCTCCCGGTATAGCTCCAGCGCGTGGCCGGTGTCCTTCTCCACGCCCTCGTTGCCCCAGAGGAAGAAGTCGCCCAAGATGCACTGGGCGCGGGGGTAGCCCGCCTGCGCCGCCTTGGCCAGCAGCTCCAGCGCCTGCTGCATATCCTTTTCCACGCCGTTGCCGTTTAAGTAACACACCGCCAGCGCGCAGTCCGCCGGGGGATATTCGTTCTCCCCCGCCTGACGGTACAGCTCCGCCGCCCGCTCCAGATCTCCTTCCACCCCGGCGGCGTTTTCGTAGGCCAGCCCAAGGTTGTAAATGGACGGCGGGTAGCCCTGCTCCGCGCCTTGGGCGTAAAGCTCAAAGGCCTTGACGTACCACTCCTCCTGCTTGGCCGCGTCCTCCTCGGCGTTGGCCTTGGCCCGGTAGCAGCCCGCAAGAGCGTCCTGCGCCTGCATATCCCCCGCGTCGCCGGCCTGCTCCAGCCAGCGGATGGCCGTGTCCAGATCCCGCTCTACGCCGTCGCCGGAGGCGTAGCGGAGACCCAACTGTCGCTGGGCCTCCACATCCGCCAGCTCCGCCCGCTCCTGAAGCTCCTTCAGCTCCTTCTGCTCTTGGGCGTCCGCCTCCTTTTTCTTGTCAAAGGCCATTTGGATCAGCCCGGTGTTGAGAATGACCACGTCCTCCGGCTGTTTGTTCTGGCCTTCCTTCTCCTTGCTCACTGGATCCATGTCCAAATTCCTCCTTTTGCCTTGGGGTTGTTCAAATCCTTACTTCCCCGCCACAATGGCAGCGGTGTCCATAGCGATCATCAGCTCCTCGTTGGTGGGGATGATGAGGGTCTTGACCTTCGCCCCGGCGGCGGTGGCGTCCACCGCCTTGCCCCGGGCCTTGTTGGCCTCGGCGTCCAGCGCGATGCCCATAAAGCCCAGCTTCTCGCAGATCTCCGCGCGGGTGTCCGGGCCGTTCTCCCCCACGC
>CARXAY010000084.1:0-1111 GCA_949093475.1 uncultured Oscillospiraceae bacterium | reverse complement strand
CGGTGAAGATCACCGCGTCCACCCCGCCCATGGCGGCGGCGTAAGCGCCGATATACTTGGACACGCCGTAGCAGAACACGTCCAGCGCCAGCCGGGAGCGGGGATTGCCCTCGGCGGCGGTGGCGTCCAGATCCCGGAAGTCCGAGGACACCCCGGAGATGCCCTGCACGCCGGACTTCTTGTTGAGAACGGTCTGCATCTCGCTCATGGTCAGGCCGTGCTTGTTCATCAGATACTCCAAAATAGCGGGGTCAAGATCGCCGCAGCGCGTCCCCATGGCCACCCCCGCCAGCGGGGTAAAGCCCATGGAGGTGTCCACGCTCTTGCCGCCGTCCACCGCCGCCACGGAAGAGCCGTTGCCCAGATGGCAGGAGATGAGCTTCAGTTCCTCGATGGGCTTGCCCAGCATCTTGGCCGCCTCTTGGGTCACAAAGCGGTGGGACGTACCGTGGAAGCCGTAGCGGCGCACCTTGTCCTCCTCGTAGTACTCATAGGGCAGAGGGTAGATATACGCCTTGGGGGGCATGGTCTGGTGGAAGGCGGTGTCAAACACCGCCACCATGGGCACGCCGGGCATCACCTTGCGGCAGGCTTCGATTCCGATGATGTTGGCGGGGTTGTGGAGGGGGGCGAGGGGGATGCACTCCCGAATGGCGTCCATCACTTGCTCGTCGATCATCACGGAGCTTGCAAACTTCTCCCCGCCGTGGACGACGCGGTGGCCCACCGCGTCGATCTCCTTGGCGGAGGAAATGACCCCGTGGTCGGCGCTCACCAGAAGCTCCAGCACCTTCTCAATGGCCTCGGCGTGGGTGGGCATGGCCACGTCCTCGTTAAAGACCTCCTTGCCGTTGCCCGGGGTGTGCTTCAGGTGGCCGTCGATGCCGATGCGCTCGCACAGGCCCTTGGCCAGAACGTCCCCGTTGTCCGAATTGAGCAGTTGATACTTCAAAGAAGAGCTGCCTGCGTTGATAACAAGAATTTTCATGTTTTCCATTCCTTTCGTGGTTGATCGTTTTCCCTTGCCAGAAGGGTGGGAGTTCGATATAATAGCTTTATTGTACTGCTTTTTTCTGTGAGGGGCAACCCCTTTTTTTGCCTTTCTCCGAGG
>CARXAY010000083.1 GCA_949093475.1 uncultured Oscillospiraceae bacterium | reverse complement strand
GCATCACCGCGCCGTCCACCGCGCTGTTGAGGGCGGGGTCGATGGACTGGGGCTCGGAGGCCAGATTCACAGACAGCTCAAAGGGGCCGTCAGGCGTGGCGGTGGGCTCAACCCCCTCGGTGGGGTTGGGGTCGTCGGTGGCCGCCTGAGTGGGGTCGGGCTTCTCGGTGGTGCAGGCCACCAGAGCGAAGACCATCACCAGAGCCAGAGCCAACGCAAGGAGCTTCTTGGTATTCTTCATGGTTCGTTCCTCCATTCATTATTTGTATCAAAACGCCTTGACGGCGGCGATACCAAATTGTTTGCTTGACGCAAGCGTCAAGCGGAAGGCCCATGGGCCTTCAAACAATCTCCCATACTTAGGATACGGGTAATTGTATCATGCCAAAATACCGTTGTAAAGAGAAATGTTACAGAAATGTTAACTAACAAATTCCGCCAGAGACCGGCGGAATTTGTGGGTTTTGTTAATCTTCTATTTTCTCCACCGCGTCGGGGTGGCTCTCCTCCAGCAGGTGGCACGCCGCCCAGTGGTTGGGCTCGTATTCCCGGAAGGCGGGGACTTCCTCCTTGCACCGGTCGGTGGCGTAGGGGCAGCGGGTGTGGAAGCGGCAGCCCGTAGGCGGATTCATGGGGGAGGGGATATCCCCCTCCAGCACGATGCGCTGGCGGGACTTGGACAGCTTGGGGTCGGGCACAGGCACGGCGGACAAAAGGGTCTGGGTGTAGGGATGGAGGGGGTTGCGGTTCAGCTCGTAGCTCTCGCCCAGCTCCACCATCGTGCCCAAATACATCACGCCGATGCGGTCGGAAATGTGCCGCACCACAGAGAGGTCATGGGCGATGAACAGGTAGGTCACGTTGTTGCGGATCTGAATGTCCTCCAGCATATTGACGATCTGGGACTGAATGGACACGTCCAGCGCGGAGATGGGCTCGTCGCAGACGATGAATTCCGGCTTCACCGCCAAGGCGCGGGCGATGCCCACGCGCTGCTGCTGCCCGCCGGAGAACTCGTGGGGGTAGCGGTTGGCGTGTTCGGTGTTCAGCCCCACATGATCCAGCAGCGCCTTGATCTGCTCGGCCCGGTCGGCCTTGTTTTCGTAGAGCTTGTGGATATCCAGCGCCTCGCCGATGATCTCGCCCACCGTCATACGGGGGTCGAGGGAGGCGGAGGGGTCTTGGAAGATGATCTGCATCTTCCGGCGGTAGGGGAGCATATTCACGCTGCTTTTCTTGGACAAAACATATTCCGGCTGGCCGTTTTCGTCCAAAACAGGCGCGCCGCTGGCGTCGGTCTTCTCCTGATAAATCAGCTTGCCGTCTCCGTCCCGAAGGAGCTTTCCCTCCGCGTCCCGCTTGGGAACGGGCAGTCCGCCGCCGTCGTAGATGATCTCGTCGCCGTAGATGATGCGGCCCGCCGTGGGCTGATAAAGCTGCAAAATGGTGCGGCCCAGCGTGGTTTTGCCGCAGCCTGACTCACCCACCAGACCCAGCGTCTCTCCCTTACGGATGAAGAAGGAGACGTTTTCCACCGCCTGCACGCCGGGGCCTCTGACCCCCTTGACGGGGAAGTACTTTTTCAGGTTGGTCACTTCAAGGAGGTTCTCGCCGCTCAATTTCTTCTCGCTCATGGCTCAGTCCTCCTTCTTGCTCTGGCGTTCTTCCGCGCCGCCCTCTGCGCCGAAGGCCTCGCCCTTTTTCTTCTCCAGCACCCGCAGCCAGCAGGCGGACTTGTGTCCCTCGCCGATCTCCACATGGGGCGGCATCTTCTGGAGGCAGATCTTCATGCAATGCTCGCACCGGGGGGCGAAGGGGCAGCCGTCGGGCGGGTTGAGCATATCCACCGGCGTGCCCTCAATGGGGATGAGCCGTTCATGCTCGTCGGCGTCCACCCGGGGCATGGAGCGCAGCAGGCCCAAGGTGTAGGGATGGCTGGGCTTGTAGAAGATGTCGTTCACTGCGCCCTGCTCCACGATCTTGCCCGCGTACATGACGGACACCTTGTCGCAGATCTCCGCCACCACGCCCAGATTGTGGGTGATGAAAATGATGCCCATGTGGGTCTTTTTCTGGAGATCCTTCATCAGCTCCAAGATCTGGGCCTGAATGGTCACGTCCAGCGCGGTGGTGGGCTCGTCGGCGATGAGCAGCTTGGGGTGGCAGATGAGGCCCATGGCGATCATCACCCGCTGGCGCATCCCGCCGGAAAACTCGTGGGGATACTGCTTCATCCGCTTGGCCACGTTGTTGATGCCGACCAGCTCCAGCATCTCCATGGCCCGCCGGGCCGCCTCCTTCTTGGAGATCTTCTTGTCGTGGGTACGCAGGGCCTCAATGAGCTGGTTGCCCACGGTATAGACAGGGTTCAGAGAGGTCATGGGGTTCTGGAAGATCATGGCCGCCCGCGTGCCGCGGAACTCGGTCATCTCCTCACGGGTCTTGGCCAGTACGTCCTCCCCCTCGAAGGTGATCGAGCCGCCGATGACCTTGCCGGGGGACTGGAGGAGGCCCATGATGGCGTAGGCTTCCTGACTTTTGCCTGAGCCGGACTCGCCCACGATGCCCATGACCTCGCCGTAGCCCAGCTCATAGCTGATGCCGCCCACCGCCTTGACCTCGCCGGCGGGGGTGAAGAAGGAAACGTGCAGATCCTTCACTTCCAGCAGCTTTTCGCCTTGGGCGTCCCGCTCGTGGGCCGCGTCATGCAGCTCCTTGTCGTGCTGCTGTACGTTATCCATTGTCGTCTCCTCCTTTCTTATTTCTTCAGCCGCGGGTCAAGAGCATCCCGCAGGCCGTCGCCAAACAGATTCAGGGACAGGATCATCACGCTGAGGATCATCGCCGGGAACAGCAGGCGGTAGGGGTAGGTATACATCCCGCCCAGCGCTTCGGAACACATCGAGCCGAGGGAGGTCAGGGGCGCGGACACGCCCACGCCGAGGAAGGAGAGGAAGCTCTCCAGGAAGATGGCGGAGGGCACCTGCAAAAAGGTGGTGGTGATGATCTGGCCGATGCAGTTGGGCAGCAAGTGCCGCCGGATGACCCGGCCGCCCCCCGCGCCCAGCGCCCGGGCGGCGGTGACGTACTCCTGATTCTTCAGCTGGAGGATCTGTCCGCGGACGATGCGGGACATGGTCACCCAGTAGAGAAGTCCGAAGGCGATGAACATGGAGATCAGGTTCGGGCCAAGGATGGTCACCAGCCGACTGAACAGCCGTCCCGCGTTTTGATACCGCTCCAAAACAGGGGAGAGCGTGGCGGAGAGCAGCAGAATGACCAGCACCTCAGGCACGGAGTAAATCAGTTCCACGATGCGCTGCATCACCGTGTCCACCACCCCTCCGGCATAGCCGGAAATAGAGCCGTACAGCGCGCCGATGACCAGCACCAGCAGCGCCGCGCACACGCCCACGATCATGGACACCCGCGCGCCCACCATGGTGCGCACCATCAGGTCGCGGCCGTAACGGTCTGTGCCGAAAATGTGGGGGAAGACCTTCTCCCCGTTGGCCTTGCGCTCCAGCTCGTCCCGGGAGTAGCCAAAGGGCTTGCTGCCGATGCCCAGTTCCTTTTGGATGGCTTCGGTGTCCACGCTCTGGCCCGCCTGCTCCGCCATGGCCCGGTAGGCGGTCACAGCGTCCGCCCGCTTCTGGGCCTTGATGAGGGCCTCATCCTTCCGGCCCAGCTTGCGGCCCTGCTCCTGCTCCACCAGAGCAAGCTGCTCGGCCACATATTGGTCGATGAACTCATCCTCGCTGGGCAGATCCACCGTCCGCTGGGCCACCACCTCTTCGATGCGGAGCTGGTCGTTAAGGGAGATGTGCCACGGGTGGAGGTTTTCCGCGCCGCGGATCTGCTGGGCGTAGCCGTAAGGCACCAGCATCGGCCCGATAAAGGCGAAGATCATAATGATGACCAGCACCACCGCAGCCACCATGGCCACCTTGTTGCGGCGCAGCCGCCGCCATGCGTCCGCCCAGTAGCTTACGCTCTTGCGGTCTTGGATGAACTCCTCCTTCTCCTGACTGCCGGCCTTTTCAAAGACCTCGTCGGTGGGCAGGTCGTTCCAGTCAAAGATATCGGGGTCGGGCTGGAGAGAACCAAGGGGGGCTTTTTTCATCTTCTTGTCCGCCATGTCAGTTCCCTCCCTTCTCCAGATTGATCCGGGGATCGACAACCTTATAAAGGAGATCCACCACCAGATTCATAATGACGATAAAGGTCGCAAGGAAAATGGTCGTTCCCATAATGACGGGGTAATCCCGCGCCTGAATGGACATAACGAAGTACTGTCCCAGCCCGGGGATAGAGAACACCTTCTCCACCACGAAGCCGCCGCACAGGGTGAAGGCCACCTGCGGGCCAAGATAGGTAATGACAGGAATGAGGGCGTTGCGGAGGGCGTGCTTGAAGATCGTCTTTCCCGTTTTCAGACCCTTTGCCCGGGCCGTCTTGATATATTCCTGATTGATGGCGTCCAGCATGGCCGTTCTGGTCTGCCGGGCCAGATAGCACATGGGGTAAAAGCCCAGCGACAGACAGGGCAACACATAGTTTCGCCAGCTTGGGTCGTTGACATTCCATGTGGTGGGGAAGAACTTCCCCTGTCCCGTCAGCGTAAGGAGCAGCACCGTCGCCACCACGAACCCCGGCATGGAAATGCCGATGGTGCAGATGACCCGCAGGGTGCTGTCGATCCACGTAGCCCGCTTATATGCCGACAGACACCCCAGCGGCACCGCCACGATCACCGCCCACAAAATGGCGATGGCGCCGATCTTGGCGGAGACGGGGAACTTCTCGGCGATGATGGTGGCCACCTCGCGGTTTTTCTGCATCTTAATGGACTTGCCGAAGTCGCCGCGGAGCATATTGCCCAGATACTTGCCAAGCTGGACGTGGAGCGGTTTGTCCAAGCCGTATTTCTCGTTCAGGGCCTTGATCACCGTCTCAGACGGCGTCTTGTCGCTCAACCACGGATTTCCCGGAATGGCGTGCATCAGAAAGAAGGTGATACAGGCCACGATGAGTACCGTCAGCAGGGCCATGAACACTCTCTTTACAATGTATTTTGGCATACTCTCACTTCCTGTTGCGGGTTTTATCCTTTGGGGACAAGGATAGTCATACAGGATATTCTACCGCAAAGTCAACCGTCCGTCAAGGGCAAACAAATGATTTTTTGGTGAAAAATGACAGCGCGGCTCGCCCGTCTTGCGCCCAAAACAAATCCCCGGACGAAATGTCCGGGGATTTTCAGCAAAAAATGATGGAAGGGACGCCGTTTTATGCACGTCCGAACTGCTTTTCCAGATGGGCCTTTGTCAATTCCGTGGCCACGGGCCGGCCGTGGGGGCAGTGGGTGACCTTCTTATCCATCACCGCCTTGGCGATGACGAACAGCTCCTCCGGCTGGTTTTTCTGCCCGCCCTTCATGGCGGCCTTGCAGGCCATGGTGTGGAGCAGGGCGTCCCGCTGGCTGCCCGGATCGACCGTCCCCATGGTCAGGTACTGCTCCGCCAGCTCCTCCAGCGTGGGTGAAATATGGGCGGCGTCCAAAAAGTCCGGGCAGGCCCGCACCAAGATGCCGTCTCCCCACTCCTCCAGCCGAAAGCCGAACTCCTCCAGCTCCTTTTCGTGCTCCAGCAGCGCCTCCCGCTGGTTGGCGCGCAGGGTAACGGACAGGGGGGCGAGGAGGGTCTGGCTCATGGGGCGGACGTTCTGCGCCTTCAGGGCGTCGAAGCCCATGCGCTCATGGGCGGCGTGCTTGTCGATGAAAATGACCTTGTCCCCCTGCTCCACGATGATATAGGTGTTGAGTACCTCGCCCACCATGCGCCAAGGGGCGTCATCGCCGGTCACGGTAAACCGGTCGGTCGTCTCCGCCGGTTCAGGCCGACAAGGGGGCGGCGCTTCCTTTTCCGCCGGGGCGGAGGGCCAGAGCAGATCATCCACGGCCGGGGACGGCGTTTCCCCGCCGGTCTCCTCCCGCTCCGCAGGGCCTTCTGCGGCCGGAGAGTCAAACACCAGTAGCACGTCCCCGGTGGCGGGGTTCATGGGCAGTCCCCCCTCCTCCCGGGCGGTGTAGCCCGGCGGGATGAGCGTCCCCGGCGGAATGACCGCCTTGCCCGGCGCAGGGACGGGGACAGGCGGCGGGGCAGGGGAGGGCGCGTCCTGCTCGGCCACCGGCGCGGTGGTCAGCTCTGGGCGGTCTGCGGCCATCATCAGCTCCGCTCCCACCGCCCGGAACACGCAGCCGAAGAG
>CARXAY010000082.1 GCA_949093475.1 uncultured Oscillospiraceae bacterium | reverse complement strand
GTGGCGTGGGCCGCGCAGACCGGCGTTGTCACCGGCTACACCGAAGAGATCTTTGCCCCCGACGATGTCATCACCCGGGAGCAGTTGGCGGTCATGCTGTGTCGTTATGCCAAGCTCATCGGCATGGATACCAAGGCCGATTCCACGGCTCTTGACCAGTTTGCCGACGGCGATTCCACCGGCGACTGGGCCGTGGACGGCGTGGCGTGGTGTGTTGAGAATGGCATTTTGAAGGGCAAGGGCCAGAACGATCTTGACCCGACGGCCAACGTCACCCGCGCGGAGGTGGCCGTCATGCTCGACCGCTTCATCGGCCTCATCAAGTAAGCAATTTTCAGCGCCCGCGTAGGGCGCGACGACCCGGCGCGCCCGGTGGTCGCGCCCTACAAGGGCGGGCCGATGGGGACATCGGCCCCTACGATCCGATCGAAGGCTTCGTTTTTCTTGTAGGGGCGGCTGTCCTCAGCCGCCCGCCCAAAGGCCCCTTTGGAAAGGGGCTGTCAGCCGAAGGCTGACTGGGGATTGTGGCCTTAAGGCATCGTGGCAACAATGACAGAGGGACGGTTCTTACTGTCGTTTCGACAGAAGAACCGTCCCTGCTGTCTTGTTGCGAACCAATCCCACAGCAAAACGTTTTACTCTTCCAATAGCCCGCGCAGATACGCCCGGTATTCCTCCGCCACCCATTCGGGGGCTTCCGGCTTGGCCAGACCGCCCAGCGCGGCCAGCCAGCCCCAGAACTGGGGGGACACCACCACGTCCAGCGTGACGGTGAAGCCGCCTTCTCGCGGCGCAAGCATCACGTCCCGGCCGAAGCGGTCTAAGATCACCCCTGCCGCCGCCTCCTGACAGCTCAGACGCACCCGCGCCGCCCGGCCGCTGAACATGGAGAAATACCGCCCCACATATGCGCCGGGGTCGAAGTTTTTGGGGATCTGGGCGGGCTGGTCGGTGACGCGTACCCCGTCCATCTTGTCCACCCGGTAGTGCCGCGTCTCCTCGCCGTCCGCTTCCCGACCCACCAGATAGTACTGGGCGTTGTCCCACACCAGACAGTAGGGCTGCACCTGATATTCCGCCCCGCCCCGGCGGTAGACCTTCTCCTTTTGGCGGTTCAAGTCAAAATAGCGGAAGACGACCGCCCTGTGGCGGGTGATGGCGGTGTGGATGGCGTCCACGGAATAGTACGCGCTCTCGTTCATGGACTTGGCCCGCCCGCCCACAAACACCTGCCGCTGGAGCTGCTTGGCCTGATGGCGGGAGGTCAAAGCCTCCAGCTTGGAAATGAGAGCGTCGCTTTTCTTTTTGGTGATAAAACGGCTGGCCTGAACCGCGTCCACCAGCAGCTTCAGCTCCGCAAGCTCAAAATCCCGGCTTCCCAGATACACCCCGCCGTTTCGGCCGGGGATGCGCTGGATGTCATAGCCGTGGCCGCTCAAAACGGTGAGGTCGGCGTAGACGCTCTTGCGCTCGGCGCGCACGCCGTTGGCGGCGAGGTAGTCCACCAGCATTTGGGTGGTCACCGGATGCTCCTCGTCGCTCTCGGCGCGCAGATAGTCTAAAATCAGCAGCAGCTTTGCCTTTTGTCCCTCTGATCTCGCCACGCTCTCACCCCATTTCGTCGGTCTTACCACATCACCGTCAGCACCTTGGCCACCTCGGCCCGGGTGATGGGGTCGTTGGGGCGGACATAGCCGCCGAAGCCGCTGACGACCCCCCTGCCCCACCAGTACGCTGACGTGGTCGGCAGCCCAGTCAGGGATGGCGTCCTGATCCAAGAAGGTCTCGGCGGAGGGGGCAAAGCCCTTGGGCTGGGTGCGGCCCAGCAGGGCCATGGCCTGCGCCCGGGTGATGGGGTCGTTGGCGTTGGCGTAAAGCGCGTCTCCCACCCCGCTCCCGGTGAAGATGCCCAGAGAATAGGCCGCCTTGACCGCGTCCACCGCCCATGGCTGGATGTCGCCGCTGTCCACGAAGGGCAGCTCCACCCCCGCGTACTGGGTCAGATCGGTGCCCAGCCACCGCATGAGCATGGTGACAAAGTCCCCCCGTGTGATGTTGGTGTCGGGTTCAAAGCGCAGTGTGACGAACTTAGTGGGGATGCCGTTGACGACCTTGTTGGCGTAGAGATATTTGGCGTAATCGCGGGCCCAGTGGCCCTCCATGTCCTCGAAGGGGGCGTTGTGGTAGGGGTATTCGGCGGTGGCGGGGAGTTCCAGACTGGCTCGCGCCAGATTCCCCGACACATCGGACACCGTCGCCGAGATCCGATACGTCCGGTACTCGTCGCTCACGTCCACCCAAGCCGAAGCGGTGTTGCCCTCCATGACGAAGTCCACGGCCTTGCCGTCCAAGGTGAGGGAGATCCCCTTGGGGTCAAAGGTCTTGTCCACGTTGTCCGCCAAGGCGGCGCGGATCATGCCGTTTTCGCAGGTGAGCTTCACCGTGGGCGGTGTCTCGTCCAAAATGCCGCCGTTGGTGGAGGTGATGTGGTCAATATAGACTGCGGCGGTGTCAACCGTCGCCACCGTCAGGCCGGTGACGGCCACGGCGTGCTCCGGCAGAATGGCCCGGGCAAAGCTCCAGTGTCCCGGCGCGCCCACCGGGCAGGAAAGGTCGGTCTCCGTGCCGTCGGACAGGGCCACCCGAAGGGTGAGGGCCGTCTCCGCCTCTGGATAGACCCACAGCCCCACATCCGTCTCGCCGGGAATCAGGGGCAGCTCTAACTCCACGCTGTTCTGCTCCCGCAGGGTCAGCGCGCCCTTGCCGTACTTCACCTGCGCGGCGGCCTGATCCTCAAAGTCCGCCAGCAGATTGACGTGCCCCGCCACCGTGATGGGCAGAGACACGCTCTTGCTCCCGGCCGCGACGGTGAGCGTACCCGTGGCCGCCTTGCTCCCGGCGGTGAGGACGCCGTTTGCGTCCACCGTGCCCACCTCCGGCGTGACGCTCCATGTAAAGGACGCGTCGGAGGAGGTCATGGAAAGGCCGTACCACGTGGCCGAGGCGGTCAGGTCAAGGCTCTGGTCGGGGTCAAGGTTGAGACTGGTCACCGCCTGATGCGTCCCCTGATCCAAAACGGTGATGCCGTGGGGGGTAGGGACGACGGTGAGGACGATCTGCCCCTGCTGTCCGCCGGGGGCGGTGGCGGTGACGATGGCCTCCGCCTTTTCCGTGGTCGCTCCGGCGGTAAAGACATTTCCCGCCGTCTGCCCCGGGCCGGAGACGGAATAGGTCACGTCGCTGTAGGTCTCCGCCATGGGGTGATACGCCGTGTCGATCCCCCGGGCGGTCAGGGAGGTCGCACCGCCGGGGAGGAACAGGTTTTGGGGCGCGGTGACGTACAGCGAGCCCAGCGCGCCGGTGGGCTTTTGGAGGGAGACAAAGAACAGGGCGTTGGTCACCGCCCGCTGCGCGCCGTCGGAGGGCTTGTTTTGCAGGGTAAAGGCGCTGTCCACCGCCCCGGTCGCGCCAAAGGTCGTCGAACCGCCGCCGTCAAACAGCACCGCGTCCACGCAGCCCAGTTCCTTGAGCCGCGCGGCCACCTGCTTCATGGACGCGCCCACGCTGTGGCCGCTCTGCCGGCCGTCGATGGTGTAGAGGATGACCTTGCCGTCCGCCTGAACACCCAAGGCAGTGCGGGGGTTGGCGGTGTTGTCCAGACCCTCCTGAACCACCCCGTCCTGAAGCAGCAGCTTATAGGCGCCGATGGCCTGCTGCACGTCGTTCCAGCGGGGGTCGGTGGAGTCCACGCTCAGCTTCACCTGCTCCCCCACCTTCAGCTGGGAAAGCTGGGTGCGGAAATATTCGCTGCTCTCCATCCCCACGGTGAGGATGAAGCACCCCTCGGGGATGGCGACGCCGCCGCTCAGGGTGGACACCCCCGTTACCACGCAGGTGACCGGCTCTGCGCCGATGGCAAGCTGGGCCGGAGCGGAGGCCAGATTGGCGGAGGAGGCCGCCAGCGCGGTCTCATAGGCGGTCTGGGCCTCGGCCAGCGCGGCCTCATAGGCCGCAAGGGCCGCCTGATACGCGGCCAGCTCCTCCTCGCTGGGGGTCACCGCCTCGCCGGTGACCGGGGCTACCGCCGTGGAGGGGTCTACCGGCCGCTCCATGGCGGGGGGCTGATACACCGGGGGCTGGTAGTCCTCCGGGACGACCACGGGGCGCAGGATCACGTTGATCCCCTCCCCTGCGCCCTTGGTGGCCGCGCCGAAATCCCGGCCGAACAGGGTCAGGCCGTCCGCACTCACGCGGGTCTTGTTATAGCCGCCCCGCACCGCCAGATGCTGGCCCTTGATATCCGTCCAGACGGTCACCCCCGGCATCCCCGCAACGGCGTTGCCGTTGGCGTCAAAGCCCACGGCGGGGTGATAGGACGGCGAGGAGCGCAGCACGCCCCCCGTGACCACCATGCCCAGAGGCACGCCGGTGGCCACCACGAAGTAGTCCCCGTTCGCCCCTGCCAGCACGCGCCCGCCATAACTCTCCAGCGTTTTCGCCATGGCCGAGAGGGTGGACTTGGCGGGGATATTCGCCCCGTAGGCCACCACCGGGAGCGCGCCCCGGCCGGGGGTGTATGTAGCGTATTGCTCGGTGCGGTAGTCCGAGCGGCTGTCCCCCCAGAGCTTTTGGGTGGTGACGCTCACCCCCGGGCCGACCGTCGTCTCCGTTCGCACCAGCTCCCAGCCCATGGCCTGAGAGGCCATGGCGGGGGTGACCAGCAGGGTCAGAGCCAAACATAAGCTAAGTAATTTTTTCATATCAGTTTCCTTTATGCGACATGTATTTGAGTGTGACCGGCAGGGTGGCCCGCTCCTGTGCCTCCAAAAGCTGGCCGATGAGGACGTTGGAGCGCAAAAAGCCCTCCGGGGTGAGCCGCCACCGCCGCTCCGTCTGCTCCGCCCAGCCCCGCCGCTCGTAGTCGGCCAGCAGGGCCGCAATGGGATCGAAGTCCATAAAGAACTCCCGCCGGTACTCCCACTCCTCAATGCCGTGGGTGGTACGCAGCCGCAGCATCAGATACTCGCTGCCCCGCTCCCGCCGGGGGATGACGTTCTCCTCGCTGAGCAGCCGTCCACCGCTCTCCACGGCGGTGATGTACCCCTCCAGATCCCGGAGGAAGGCATACCGCCGGTCGCCGAAGTCGGAGTGCGCGCCCGGGCCGAAGCCCAGATAGGGGCTGAGCGTCCAATATTTCAGGTTGTGGCGGGAGGCAAAGCCCTCCTTGGCAAAGTTGGAGATCTCATACTGCCCATAGCCCGCCTGCGCCAGCTTCTCCACCATGGTGAGGTAGGCGTCCGCCTGCGCGTCGTCGTCGGGCAGGGTCTCCCCCTGCGCCACCCGCGCCGCCAAGGGCGTGCCCTCCTCCACCTTCAGCCCGTAGCCGGAGATATGCTCCGGAGCAAGGGAAATGGCGGCGTCCAGCGTGCGCGCCCAGCTCTCCCCCGTTTGGTCGGGGAGGCCGTAAATCAGGTCGAGGCTGACATTTTTCCACTTTGCCTTGCGGGCGGCCTGAACGGCGGCCTCCACCTGCCCGAAGTCGTGGATGCGCCCCACCGCCTTCAGCTCGCTGTCGCAGGCGGACTGCATCCCCAGAGACAGGCGGTTAAAGCCCGCGCGCCGCAGGGCGCGCAGGGTGGGAAAATCCACCGATTCCGGGTTGGCCTCTACGGTGATCTCCGCGTCCCGGGACAGCTTGAACCGCTTTTTCAGGAACTCCAACACCTGAATGAGGGCCTTCGTCCCCAGCAGCAGCGGCGTGCCGCCGCCGAAATAGACCGTGTCCACCTCCCAGCCCTTCGCCTGCGGGGCGGTCTCTGCGATGTGGGCCAGCAGGGCCTTCTGATAGCGGTCGGTCTGCTCCTCCGCCCCGGCCAGAGAATAGAAGTCACAGTAGTCGCATTTATGCTTGCAAAAGGGGATGTGGATATAGATCCCCAACTTTTGCGCCATAGCGGTCACCACCTGTTTTAGACTGGAATAGCTCTATTATAGTTCCTTTTCCTCCGGGGCGCAACGGGAAATCACTTCCTCCACCTCTTCCGGGGTGGTGATGGCGTTTAGCACCCCCAGCAGGGCGTTGGTCGAGAGGTTGGCGGGCAGCCCCAGCGCTTTTTGCAGGGCCAGACGGCGGCTTTTTGCGTCGGGCGTACCCGTCAGTCCCAGCGTATAGAGATCGGCCTTGGTAAAGCGCGGCGCGGCGGGGGCTTCCTCCGTCTCCACCCCCACTCCGGCCCGTAGGAGAGCCTGACGCAGCACCTCCGGCTTCATCCCCTC
>CARXAY010000081.1 GCA_949093475.1 uncultured Oscillospiraceae bacterium | reverse complement strand
CTTCTGGCTCAGTGCGGCGCTCATCAGCAGATAGCGGGCGTTGGTGATGGCGGTGACCAGGGCCACCTCCAGATAGGGGGCGGAGAGGGCGATGAGGGCGAAGCCGGCGTACTCCCCCGCCGAGGCGTTGCAGAGCAAGCTGGCCAAAAAGCTTTGAAAGGGACTGAGTCCCGCGTTTTTTGCGGCGATGCCCAGCGCGAAGGACACCGCGAAATACCCAAGGCCAATGGGGATGCCGTTTCGCATCCCCTGCGCCAAGGCCGCTCTCCGTCTCGCCTTGTCGTCCATCTGCTTCCCCCTCCTTTTTCGCGTGCGTTCCCCATTATAGTCCCTTTTTTGCCCCGTGTAAAGCCTTCTTGCTAAATCGGGAAAAAGCTGGTATAATGATGTTATCATTCATTGGTATGAATAAGGAAAGGATGGTTTGCATATCATGGAAAAATCGAAGGTCTATTTCTGTTCCACCATTACCCCGGAGAATGTTTTGAAGCTCTACAACGCGCTGGGTGTGACCCTTCCCGGCAAGGTGGCCGCCAAAGTCCACTCCGGTGAGGAGGGCAATCAAAACTACCTCCATCCCGACTTCTGGAAGCCCATCATCGACCATGTGGGCGGCACGGTGGTGGAGTGCAACACCGCCTACGACGGGGAGCGCAACTACACCGACAAGCACCTCAAGCTCTTGGAGAGCCACGGCTGGAGCAAGTTCTTCCCCGTGGATCTTCTGGATGCGGAAGGGCCCGACCTCGCCCTCCCCGTGAAGGGCGGCAAGCTCCTGAAGGAAAATCTGGTTGGCAAAAACCTCGCCAATTACGACTCCCTGCTGGTGCTGTCCCACTTCAAGGGCCATCCCATGGGCGGCTACGGCGGCGCGCTGAAGCAATTGTCCATCGGCTGTGCCTCTTCCGCGGGCAAATCCCTGATCCACTCCGCCGGCGCCACCGGCGACCAGACCAAGCTCTGGGACTTTGTGGCCGAGCAGGACGACTTCCTCCGCTGTATGGCGGAGGCCGCCGGCACGGTGGTGGAAATGTTCCGGGGCAAGGCCGCTTATCTCAACATCATGGCCAACCTGTCGGTGGACTGCGACTGCTGCGCTGTGGCCGAAGATCCCTGCATGGCCGACGTGGGTATTCTGGCCTCCCTTGACCCCGTCGCCATCGATCAGGCGTGCATTGATCTGGTGTATGCCTCCAAAGATCCCGGCCGGGATCATCTGGTGGAGCGCATTGAGACCCGCCACGGCGTCCACACCATCGAGTGCGCCGCTGAGCTGGGCTACGGCAGCCGCGACTACGAACTGATCACCCTGTAACCCTTCCGTCTGCGTTCTCAGGCGGGAAAGGAGAGTCATCTCATGTGTACCGCCGTGACCTTTCAAGGCAAGGACTTTTACTTCGGACGCACCTTGGACTTAGAATGCTCCTATGACGAAAAGGTGACCATCACCCCGCGCAATTATCCTTTTTCCTTCCGCTTTCTCCCGCCCATCCACCGTCATCTCGCCCTTATCGGCATCGCCCATGTGGTTCAGGGCTGCCCCCTCTACTACGAAGCGACCAACGAGAAGGGGCTGTGCATGGCGGGGCTGAACTTTCCCGGCAACGCCTTCTATGGAGCGGAACAAAGCGGGCTGGACAACGTGGCCTCCTTCGAGTTCATTCCGTGGGTGCTTGCCCAGTGCGCCACTCTGGGCGAGGCCCGCGCCCTGCTGAAGCGGCTCAACCTCGTAGACGCGTCGTTCAGCCCGGAGCTTCCCCCCGCGACCCTCCACTGGATGATCGCCTCCCGGGACGGGGCGTTGGTGGTGGAATCCACCAAGGACGGCCTGCAGATCTATGACAACCCGGTGGGTGTGATGACCAACGAGCCGCCCTTCCCCTATCAGATGACCAATCTTTCCAACTTTATGAACGTCTCCCCCCACCCGCCGGTGAATCATTTTGCGCCGGACATTCCCTTAGAGCCGTATAGCCGCGGCATGGGCGGCATCGGTCTGCCCGGGGATCTGTCCTCCGCCTCCCGGTTTGTCCGCGCGGCGTTTACCCGACTCAATTCTGTGTGCGACAAAGGCTGTGAGGAGGCTTGCGTCAGCCAGTTTTTCCACATCTTAGGCAGTGTCAATCAGCAGCGCGGCTGCGTTAAGCTGGAAGGCGGTGAGCTGGAAATGACGGTGTACACCTGCTGCTGCAACGCGGACAAGGGCATCTACTATTACACCACCTACGAAAACCCCCAACTCACGGCGGTGCACATGAACCATGTGGATCTGGACGGCCAGTCCATCACCGCCTACCCCCTGCTCCGCCAGCTTCGGGTGTTTGAGCAGAACTGATTTCCAAAAGTTGCATATGAAAAAGCCACGTTGGAGAACTCCAACGTGGCTTTTTTGCGGGTTTTGTTATACGGTGGGTTCAGACGATGTCTCTCCGCCGCCGCTTTCGCCGTTGCCGGGGTCGGTCGTCCCGCCGCCCCCTTCTGTGCCGCCGCCCTGATCGCCGCCTTCGTTGCCGCCGGGCTCGGTGGTGGTAGTCTTTACGGTCAACGTGATCTTATATACCACCGTTTCAGGCTCGGTAGCATTCTCTCCCTCCGCGGGAGTGGTGGTGATTTTCACCGTGACTGTGGCTGTGCCGAAGTCACGCACCAAGAACTGCTCCAATGCTTCATCCAGCGGCTTGAGCACCTGCGTGGGCGTAGTACTAACCTCTGTGATTTCGGCGGTTTGTCCCTCTTCCAGTCCAAGCTGCAGCCAATCGCGCAGTTGGATTGTCATGCCTGTTTGGGTCTCCTGCGCCGCGCCTACCGTCACTCCATCCTTCGTTACCTCAACGGTCAGCGTCACCGGCTGGACTATCTTGACCGCACATTCCGCCTTGAATTCCTTCTCTGTCCCCTCGATTTTGGCGGTAATGACAACTCCGCTTGTCGGTTCCCCGTCGCCGGTCGCCGCCACTGCCTTGACCAAACCATCGGCTGTTACCGTCGCCTTGGTGTTGTCATCGCTGCTCCAAGTCACCTGTTTGCCGGAGTTCTCCGGGGTGATCGTAGCGGTCAGTTGATAGGTCTCGTTGCACACCAATTCCAAGGAAGTCTGGTTCAGCGTGATGGTGTAGTTCTCCTCCGGCGGTGTGGGCTTCTCTACAGGGTTCACAGTGACCGTGCAGGTCAGCGTATATTCTTTTCCGTTCACGGTCAGCGTTGCGGTGATGTGGGCCGTACCGGCGGTCTTGGCTGTCACCACACCCTCTGCAACGGTTGCCACGTCTGTGTTATCGCTGGCCCATGTAATAGATTCGGTCGTTGTCTCGCCATCCACTGTAACAGACAGTGTCTCGGTCACAGCGGTATCCGCCACCAAGGTCAAGGTCACAGCTTCCTTGTCCAGCTTGACCTCCGGCTCTGTGGGTGTGGTATCATCCGTGACGGTGACCGTGCAGGTGGCAGACTTGGTTTCATCCGCCGCCGAGGTCGCGGTGATGGTCGCTGTACCCTTGGCTACGCCGGTGACCTCGCCGGTGCTTTCATCCACGGTGGCACAATCGGTGTTGCTGCTCGTCCACTTCACCGTCGTTGCCATATCGCCTACCACCTCGACTTTGGCGGTCAGCGTGATTGTCTCATTCACCTTCACCGTAGTGACCTCGGATGTAATCGTCACGCCGGTCACAGCGGGTTCATCCGGCGGAGTGACCGTCTTTTCGTTGACTGTCACCTTGCAGGTGGCGGTCTTGCCGCCGTCCTCAGTGGTGACGGTGATGACGGCCGGCGTTTCTCCCGCCTTTTTCGCCGTCACATGGCCGTTTTCGTCCACCGTTGCCGTGTCAGGATCGCTGCTCGTCCACGTCATATTCTTGTTGGTGGCGTTTTCAGGCGCAATGGTGGCGGTGAGGTCGGCGGTCTCGCCCTCTTCCAGCGTCAGCTCGGTCTCATTCAAGGTCACGCCGGTCACGGCAACCGTCTCCACAGGCTTTGCCTTCACCGTGACAGTGCAGGTGGCCGTGTAGGTCTCCGTCTTGTCGGCATGAACCACCGGCACACCGGCGCGAACCGCCGCAGGGGCGGCGGGAGGAAGCGCGGCCTCGGTCGCGCCACCCTCCTCGGTGTTGTCACCGCCCTCCACCGGCGTGGTGGGGTCGGGATTTGTACTCTCGCTGGGCTCAGGGTCAACCGTTTGCGTCGGTTCAGCCGTCTCGGTGGGCTCAGTCGTTTGCGTCGGGTCAGCCGTCTCGCTGGGGCTGGCGCTGGGACTGGGGCTGGGCGTAGGATCGGGGATGGTCACGGTAACAGTCGCCGTGATCGTGGCCTTTCCTTCCTTCACCGCAGTCACTGTGCCGTTTTCGTTCACCGTGGCGATGGTCTCGTCGTTGCTGCTCCAGATCACGTCGCCCTTGATGGCATTGCTGGCAGGGAGGGTCACGGTGGCCTTAAGCGCCACGGTCTCTCCAGCCGTCACGGTGGCAGTGGCCTTATCCAGCTTGATGCCGGGCGTGGGCTTGGGCGTGGGACGGTTGGAGCTACTGCCGCTGCCACCGCCGGAGGAAGAAACCGCGCCGGTGGCGCTGATGGGCCGACCGGAGCTGTTGGCGGGGCGGGCCACGCCGCTGGCAATGGTCATCTGCTGGGGCGAGCCGTCCATGACCACGCCGCCCATATTGATCTCCGCGTTCTTCACCGTGCCCTTGGTATTGTCCACGGTAATGGCGGCGTTGGCCACCAGCTTGTCCACCGTCCCGGTGTTGGTGATGGCGGAGGCGGCGTCCGCCACCAGATTCTCCACCTTGCCGGAGTTGGTCACGTTCCCGACCTCGGCGCAGTTCAGGGTCTTGACCGTGCCCGCGTTGGTCACGGTCACCTTCTCCGCCTTCACGTCCAACGTACCCACGGAGACGTCCTTATCCACGTTGACGGCGATCTCGGTGTTCACCGTCAGCGCGTCCACCTCGGACTTGCCCGTGACCACCACGTCGCCCTTGCCGTTGACCTGAATGTTTTCCGCCGTCAGGTCGCGGAAACGCACTGTGTTGGTCTCGCCCACCGTCACCATCACGCCGGTGGCCTTGCCGGTAACGGTCACGTCGCCGCCCTGATGATCGTTGGCGTTGACCACCACAAACCCGTTGGCGTTTTGAGAGGTATAGACGCCGGGGGCGTTGGCATAGACCGAGATGGCCTTATCCATCAGAGTGAACGCCCCGGCACGGTTGATGTCGGCATGGGGCGCAACGATGCCGTCGCCCATGCCGGAGAGGATGCCCAGTTCAGTCAGAGTCGCCATATAGGGTGCGGCCCAACCGGAGACCTTATCGCCGTCTAAAAAGTCGGAGAGGTCAGGGTCGTCGCTGGGCTGCACACCCAGCGCACGGCCAAACATAGTAATGGCCTCCTCCCGGGTAATGTGATCCTCCGGGTAGCTCATGGAGTTGCTGCCCTCCATGATGCCCGCGGCCGCACAGCGAAGGATGGCGCGGGCATACCACTCGTCGCCGTTGATATCCTTGAAGGTGCTGATGGGTGCGGCGGTGCGAAGCCCCAGCATATCAGAGAGAATGGTCGCCATCTCACAGCGGCGCAGGGGCTTATTGGGGTTGACGTTGCCAACCTCGTCCCCCTTCACCAGCCCGCAGCGGCTCCAGCGCAGGATGCTCTCCTCCGCCCAGTGGCCTACCGCATCGGGGAAGGTCTTGTTCCCCACCGCACCGGCGGGAACGGTGACCAGCGACGCCAGCATGACCAGCGCCATCGCCAACGCAAGCACTTTCTTTTTCATACCGAACAACCTCCTTGAAGGCTTCTCTGCCCACCTTTGGGGTAGATGGGTATAAATCATAGTTATTTTAGCACATCAAGGGAAAACTGTCAATCTTGGGCGAATATTTTGGCCGTGGGAATTATTTCTTTTCCTCTTTTCCCATCCCCAGCACCAAAAAGCGCACCACCGGGATGCGGCGAAGAACCTCATAGATGACCAAAGCACCTGCGCCGCCCAGCAGCGCGGCGAGGGGATAGACTGCGGCGGCGGGCAGTCCGGTTGCCTTGAGCCAGATGGCGGCGGCCAGCACAGGCAGATAGTGGCACACATAAAACCCCCAGCTCTTGCTCACCAGCCATTTGGACGCCTTGCTCTCCCGGTTCAGCCACGCCCTGCCGCAACCAAAGGCCGCCAGCGTGGCTGTCCAAGCGTAGATGTTGGTCAAAAAGCTCCCCAAGATCCCGTAGTCTGTGTAGTTCTGCCCCCAATAGACGGCCACAAATCCCACTCCCATGACCATGGCGGCCAAAAGCAGCGGCCACCGCCACTTGGTCAGTCCTTCCTGAACC
>CARXAY010000080.1:5477-6325 GCA_949093475.1 uncultured Oscillospiraceae bacterium | reverse complement strand
ATACTCGGCGGAGGCCTGCTCCACCAGCTCTTTGAGCCCCAGCGTCTCCAAGCTCACCGGCAGCACCCCGGAGGAGGCCTTGGAGGCTTCGATGAGGTCGTCGGTGAGCTTTTTCAGCCGTTGGCTCTTGCGCTCCAGCACATTGAGATACTCCGCCGCCTCGGCGGCGTCCGGCCCGGCCTTTTTCAGGAGATCCACATAGTTGATGATGGAGGTGAGGGGGGAGCGCAGGTCGTGGGAGACGTTGGTGATCAGCTCCGCCTGAAACCGCTGGGCGCGGATCTCCCGCTCCACCGTCTCCGCCATGGTGGCGTCCAGCGCGGCCCGCTGGTCGCGGTCGCGGCGCAGGAAAAGCCGCAGGGCGACGAACTGATAGAGCAGGAAGGGGAGGGCGGGCAGAGGCCAGAAGGTATTCTCCCACAGGGCGTTATAGAAGGGCAGAGCCAGAAGCATCCCTCCCAGTACATAGAGGAGGAAGGAGACCGCCGGGCGGCGGCTTAGATGCAAATGCTTGATCTCCGCCCAGAAGCGGCCCAAAAGACAGTTCCGCCACAGCCCCCGCCGCCACTGGTACACCAGCGCCGCCAGCGCGGCCAGTCCCATGGCGGCCCACAACGCGCAAAACACCGCCGAGGCCAGCAGAGGTGCGCTCCGCCAAGGGGCGGAGAGAAAGGCGTACAGGGCGGGCAGGGCCAGATTATAGAGCATCCCCGCCGCCAAAAAGAGCAGGAAGCACAGCAGATCGAAGGGGGGCTTTTTCAGGGAGATATCCGTTTTGCGCAGGGCGAGGCACAAAAACACCGTGGCGGTCACCGCCCCCGCAGTGCAGACCAAAGCGACCAGCGCGA
>CARXAY010000080.1:0-5467 GCA_949093475.1 uncultured Oscillospiraceae bacterium | reverse complement strand
GTCTGAGTGAGGTGATAGTCCGCCACTGCGTCGGACAGCTCGTCGGCCACGGGCAAGGTCTTGTCCAGACCGTACTCCATCACCAGAGACCGGTGGGTGACGGTAATATCGTCGCTTTCCACAAAAATGGAGTTTTCCGGGATATTGGTGTAGGAGGTGGAGAAGGTGTGGAGGGTCAGCCCGTCGGCCACATCCCCCACCGCCGCGCCGCCGGTGTTGTCGTAGATGCGCTGACCTTCCACCGTGTGAAGGGAGAAGCGGAAGTTGGTGTTTTGGGGCATCAGCTCAAGGGCAAGCTGACCGGCCATCTCGTCCTCCAAATAAGAGAGGGAAGCGCTCTCCTTCCGGCACAGAAGCTCCCCCAAGGAGACGGCCTGATCCACCTTATTGTCCATGGCCCGGTAGTAAGCGGAGGAGGAATAGAAGTCTCCGCCGTTCCACAGGGAATTCCAGTGGCGAAGGGTAAAAAAGCCGCTTAAAAGGGCTGCGGTGGTCAGCGCCCACGCCGCCAGTGCGCGCAGGAGCAGGGAAGGGCTCTTTCCGCTCATGGCTTTTCCTCCATTTTATACCCCAGCCCCCACACCACCTTAATATAACGGGGGTTGGCCGGGTCGATCTCGATCTTCTCCCTTAGGTGGCGGATGTGGACGGCCACTGTGCCCTCGCTGCCGATGGCTTCGTTTTGCCATACGGCCTCATAGATGTGCGCCGCGGAAAACACCTGCCCGGGGTGGGACATAAGGAGCTTGAGAATGTGAAATTCAATGGGGGTGAGGGTGACCCCCTCGCCGTCTACGGTGACGGTTTTGGCCTTGTCGTCCAGCGTCAGGCCGCCGGTACGCAAACGCTCCGCGTCCTCCGGCCCGCGGCCGCCCAAGGTGGTGAAACGCCGCAGCTGGCTCTTGACCCGGGCCAGTACCTCAATGGGGTTGAAGGGCTTGGTAATATAGTCGTCCGCGCCGATGTTGAGCCCTAAGATCTTGTCCGCGTCCTCGCTCTTTGCGGTGAGGAGGATGATGGGGAAGTTGTGCTTTTGCCGCAGGCGGGAGATGGTGCGGATGCCGTCCAGCTTAGGCATCATCACGTCCAGCAGGGCCAGATCGGGCGGGTCTTGCTCCGCTTGTGACAGGCACTCCTCCCCGTCGGCGGCCTCGCTGACGGCATACCCCTCGCTTTCCAGATAGATGCGAAGGGCCGCGCGGATGTCCGCGTCGTCGTCGCAGATCAAAATGTGAAACATGGCCTTTCGCCTCCCGAAGCAAAACTGTCGAGGGCCAGTATAGCACGAATGCAACCGGCTTGCAAGGGGAGGAGACAGGGAGAGGGACTATATCTTGTGGCTTGTGAAATTTTGGACACAAGATATTGAAAACTCGGCCAAAGCCTGAAAATCCTAAGAAAAACTTAAAAAAGGGGCTTGCATTTTTGTGGGGGAGGAAGTATACTAAGGGTGCAAGGTGGGACAAAGTGGGGGATTCATATACCCTAATGGAGAAAAGTGGAGAGGAAGTGAGACCCTTGGGCAGCATCACCGGCACCTATACCCGCGCCTTGGACGCCAAGGATCGTCTCATGCTCCCCGCAAAGCTCCAAGATGACCTTGGCGGGGAGTGTTACCTCACCATGGGCATCGACCGCTGTCTCGCCCTTTATCCGGAGAGCAGCTGGCAGGTGTTCACCGAAAAGTTCGCCGCCCTGCCCATCAGCCAGAGCCGCAAAATGCGCCCGCTGTTTGCCAACGCGGTAAAATGCCGCCCCGATTCCCAAGGGCGCATCACCGTTCCCGCCCGGCTGAAAACCTACGCGGGCATCTCCAAGGACGTGGCCATCATCGGCGTCCACAACCGCGCGGAGATCTGGGACGCGGAGACATGGAACGCCAGCGACGAGGAGATGACCCCGGAGCGCATGGCCCAGCTCATGGAGGACATGGACTACTGATGGGGGAGTTTGCACACGTCAGCGTTTTGCTCCGCGAGGCGGTGGCCGCGCTGGCGGTCAAGCCGGAGGGCGTGTATGTGGACGGCACCTTGGGCCGCGCAGGGCACAGCCGGGAGATCGCAAAACAGCTCACCACCGGGCGGCTCATCGCCATCGACCGGGACGCCGCTGCGCTGGCGGCCGCGCCGGAACGGCTTGGGCCGCTGATGGACAAGGTGACGCTGCTCCACGGCAACTTCGCCGACCTCGGCCCTTTGCTGGACAGCGCCGGGGTGGACAAGGTGGACGGCCTGCTCTTTGATCTGGGGGTCTCCTCCCCCCAACTGGACGACGAGACACGGGGCTTTTCCTATCTAAAGGACGCCCCTCTCGATATGCGAATGGACACCTCTGCGCCCCTGACGGCCCGCGATATTGTGAACGAGTGGCCTCAGGAAGAGCTGAAGCGCATCCTCCGGGACTACGGCGAGGAACGCTACGCCGCCCAGATTGCCGCCAAGGTGGTCAAACGGCGGGAGGAGCGGCCCATTGAGACCACGCTGGAGCTTTCTGACCTCATTCGCTCGGCCATGCCCGCCGCGGCCCTGCGGGAGAAGCAGCACCCCGCCAAGCGGAGCTTTCAGGCCATCCGCATCGCCGTCAACGACGAGCTGGCGGCGATCCCCCGAATGCTGGAGCAGGCGCTGGAGCGGCTCAACCCCGGCGGACGGCTGGCGGTCATCACCTTCCACTCGCTGGAGGATCGCCCGGTGAAGGCGGCCATGCAGAGCTGGGCAAAGGGGTGTACCTGCCCGCCGGATTTCCCGGTGTGCGTCTGCGGTAAGAAGCCCAAGGCGAAGCTCATCACCCGCAAGCCCATCCTTCCCGGCGCGGAAGAAGTGAACGCAAACCCCCGCGCCCGCAGCGCGAAGCTGCGGGTGGCGGAGAAGGTATAAACGAACCTACGGAAGAAAAAGGAGAGAGCAGCTATGGCGACAGCGGCGACCAAACGGCATGATTACCGCGTTTACGGCAATGTGGCCTATGACCCGGCCTACGCCCCCGAACGGGAGGGAGAAGGCCGCGCCGAACCCCTCATCCGCCCCCGGGAACGGGTGGTGGGCCGCGAGCGGGTGCGTGTGCGCGCGGCGGGCTACGTTGCTCCCACGGCGGTCATCGGCTTTCTGGCCGTGGCGGTGCTGGCGGTGCTGATCTTGATGAGTTATGTCCAGCTCACCGACTCCGCCAACCAGATCGTGCGTCTGCGCCGGGAGGCGGACGCGCTGGCCACCGAGCACACCGACCTGATGACCCAGTACGAGCTGGCTTTTGACCTCAAGACCGTGGAGGAGCAGATGACCGCCACGGGGAAAATGGTGCAGCCCGGCGCGGGCCAGATCGTGAGCTTGGATCTGTCCGAGCCGGACAGCGCGAAGCTCTATGACGAGCCGAAGGCCAACCCGCTGGGGGAGCTGTGGGGCAGTTTCACAGAGGCAGTGGCGAACATCGGGGCATTTTTCCGTTGAGCGGGCCATACACTGGCCAGAGACAACGCGTTCAAAGAGGGAAATGAAGGGGACGCAAGAAACGACATTTTCTTGCATCCCCTTTTTGACTTTGTAAGGGGGGCTTCCTGTGGCCGACAACAGACCGCGCAGCGCTGAGCAACCGCATACCGGGGATGACCGCCACAAGAAGCAGCGCATCCTCCGCCGCTCCATCCTTCTGATGGTGCTGTTCGGTGTGGTGGCCTTTCTCCCCTTGATGGGGAAGCTCTATGACCTGCAGATCGTCCAGCACGAGGAGCTTCAGGAAAAGGCCGCCCGCCAGCAAACCAGAGATATGGCGGTCTCCGCCGACCGGGGCACCATCTACGACAGCGAGGGGAATATTTTGGCCATCTCCGCCACGGTGCAGAACTTAGTGGTCTCCCCCAAGGACATCAAGGAGAACGAGCTGGACAAAAGCCTGATCGCCACGGGGCTTTCCGAGTTGACCGGCGCGGACGCGGGGAAGATCCTCAAGCGGCTGGAAAACACCAAGAGCCAGTATGAGGTCATCGCCCGCAAAATGGAGGAGGAACAGGCGGAAAAAGTCCGCACCTTTATCAAGGACAACAAGCTGGCCTCCGGAGTGTATTTAGAGCCGGATTCCAAGCGGTACTATCCGTACTCCTCTCTGGCCTCCCATGTGATCGGCTTCGTGGGGGCGGAGAACGAGGGCCGCTACGGCGCGGAGATGGTGTATGACGACGTACTCTCCGGGGTCGGCGGGCGGGTGGTCACCGCCAAGAATGGCGCAGGCACGGAAATGCTCTCCAAATATGAAAACTACATCGACGCGCAGGACGGACGCAACGTCCACCTGACCATCAACGCCACCATTCAGGGCTTTGCGGAAAAGGCGCTGGAGGAGGGCATTGAGAAATACGACATCCAAAACGGCGGCTTCTGCATCGTAATGAACCCCAAGACGGGGGGGATCTTGGCCATGGCGTCCAACACGGGCTATGACCTCAACAACTTTTCCGCCATCGCCGACCCGGCCAAGGCGGAGGAGCTGGCCGCCATGAAGGACGACCCCAACGTCTCTGACGAGGACTACCAAAAGGCGGCGAGTCAGGCCCTTAACGAGCAGTGGCGCAACCGCTGCGTCAACGATACCTACGAGCCCGGCTCGACCTTCAAGTCCATCGTGCTGGCCTCCGCGCTGGAGGAGGGCGTGGTGGAGCTGAACAGCCAGTTTTTCTGCAACGGCGTGGCCCATGTGGGCGGCTTCGACATTCACTGCTCCAAGCGCACCGGCCACGGCGGACAGGATCTGACGCTGGCGGTGAAAAACTCCTGCAACCCCGCCTTTATGGACATCGGGCAGCGGCTGGGCGCGGATCGCTTCTATGACTATATGGAGGACTTCGGCCTTCGCACCACCACCGGCAGCGACCTGCTGGGGGAGGGGAACAGCATTATTTGGAGCCGCAAATTCTTCACCAGCGAGGAGGGCCTCTCCTCTCTGGCCACCGCCTCCTTTGGGCAGACCATGAAGATCACCCCCATCCAGCTCATCACCGCCGCCTGCGCGGTGGTCAACGGCGGACACCTCCTCACTCCCCACGTGCTGGATTACACCACCGATTCCGACGGCAACGTGGTGGACACTTACGAGGTCAACGAAGTCCGGCAGGTCGTCTCGGAAAAGACCTCGGAGACGGTGCGCGACATTTTGGAGCAGGTGGTCGCCACCGGGACAGGCAAAAACACCTATCAGGCGGGCTACCGCATCGGCGGCAAGACGGGCACGTCGGAAAAGACCGGCGCAAACGAGAACGAGGACGACTACATCGTCTCCTTCTTGGGGGTCGCCCCCGCCAACGACCCTCAGGTGGTCATGCTGCTGGCCTACGACACCCCCAAGCCCGCCACCCCCGGCTCAAGCTGGACGGCGGGGGGGACGTATATCTCCGGCGGCAACATCGCCGCCCCCATGGCGGGGGCGCTGATCGCCAACATCCTGGACTATATGGGCATCGAGAAGCAGTACAGCGCCA
>CARXAY010000079.1 GCA_949093475.1 uncultured Oscillospiraceae bacterium | reverse complement strand
TATTTTGAGACCACCGGCCGGCGAATCTCCTTTGAGTATGCCATGATCGACGGAGTCAACGACTCCGACGCGCAGGCGGAGCTGTTGGCGGACTTGCTGACGGGAACAGGAAGCCATGTGAACCTGATTCCCCTCAACCATGTGGAGGAAAGCCCGCTGAAGCCCAGCAGACGGGTTCGGGCGTTTCAAAAACGTCTGGAGGATCGTGGCGTTACGGTGACCGTCCGGCGAAAGCTGGGGGGAGACATTGACGCTTCATGCGGACAACTGCGGCGCAAGGCTATGGGCGGCGCAGATGGATCGGAAAGGATGTGAAGAAAATGGAGCTTTGGGGCATCAGCGATGTCGGCGCGGTGCGAAAACAGAATCAGGATGCTTACTACATCTCGCCGGCAGAGGCGCGTTACCCCTTTGCCGTGGTCTGCGACGGCATGGGCGGCGCGCGGGCAGGCAATGTGGCCAGCTCCATGGCGGTGGAGAGTTTTGTCGCCACCGTTCAGGAAGGGCTGAACAGCCCCCAGCCGGATGTGGAGGCCCTTTTGCGCCGGGCGGTGGAACAGGCCAACGAGCTGGTGTGCTACCGGGCGGCGGTGGATGAAAGCTGCCGGGGAATGGGCACGACCTTGGTGGCCGCCGTGGTGGAGGAGGAACGGGTGCGGTTAGTCAATGTGGGCGACAGCCGCGCCTATGTGATCTCCGCGCAGGGCATCCGCCAGCTGACCCGGGATCACTCGGTGGTGGAGGATCTCGTGGAGCGAGGCGAGATCACCCACGAGCAGGCGCGGTTACATCCGAAAAAGAACCTCATCACCCGGGCGCTGGGCGCTGAGGTTCAGGTGGCGGTGGACAGCTATGTGACCCGGCGGGAACCGGGAACGCTGATCCTTCTTTGTTCCGACGGACTGTCCAATGTAGTGACCGATCAGGAGCTGCTCTTTGAACTGATCCACGGCGGGCCGGCAGAGGAGGGCTGTGAGCGGCTGCTCCATCTGGCCCTGTCCAGAGGAGCGCCGGACAATGTGACCGCCGTTCTTATTCAACTGTAAGGAGGGTTTGCCATGGATCGCTATATCGGTAAATTCTTAGATAATCGCTATGAATTGTTAGAGGTCATCGGCACAGGTGGGATGGCCGTAGTATATAAAGCGCGCTGTCACCGGCTCAACCGGCTGGTGGCAGTGAAGATCCTCAAGCAAGAGTTGGCGCAGGACGCAGAATTCCGCCGCCGCTTCCATGATGAATCGCAGGCCGTTGCGATGCTGTCTCATCCCAACATCGTGGCGGTGTATGATGTGTCCCACTCCGACGATCTGGATTATATTGTCATGGAGCTGATCGACGGCATTACCCTCAAGCAGTATATGCAAAAGAAGGGCGCGCCCTTGAATTGGCGGGAAGCCCTCCATTTCATCACGCAGATCATGCGGGGGCTTTCCCACGCCCACAGCCGGGGCATTATCCACCGGGATATCAAGCCCCACAACATTATGGTGCTGCGGGACGGGAGCGTAAAGGTGGCCGACTTCGGCATTGCCCGGCTCACCTCCGCCAACCAATCGTCTTTGACGCAGGAAGCCCTTGGCTCGGTGCATTATATTTCCCCGGAACAGGCCCGGGGCAGCCATATCGATGCCCGCAGCGACATATACTCTGCCGGGGTGGTACTCTATGAGATGACCACCGGGCGGCTGCCCTTTGAAGGGGAATCCCCCGTGTCGGTGGCGATCCAGCATATCAATTCGATTCCGCTTTCCCCCAGAGATATCAACCCCGATATCCCTGAGGCTTTGCAGGAGATCACCATGAAGGCCATGTGCCCTGACGCCAACGAGCGGTATTTGAGCGCGGATGATATGCTGACCGATCTGGAGGAGTTCCGCAAAAATCCCAACATCAACTTTGACTATACCAGCGACGATCTGAAGCCCTGTGACGAGCCTACCCGCCCTGTGCCGGTAGGGCCGATCCATCCCACGGATGAACACCGGCGGGAGGAACGCCGCCGGGAAGAGCATCGGAGGGAAGAACCCCCGAAGCCGCGTCAGCGCCGCCGGGACGAGGAGGACGACATGGACGATTACGACGACAGAAAAGGGCCGGTGTGGCCTATTCTGCTGGCGGTGGGCGCCATCGTGGCATTTATTGCGGCGGTGATCTGGTTCCTTTGGTCAAGCTTCTTCAGCACCTTTGTCGGCCCGGGTACGGAGAGTTTCCCCGTTCCGGATCTTCAGGGTATGACCCTGACCGAGATCCGTCAGGACAGCTCTATCACCGACAAATTTGAGATCGTGGAGGGGACGTTTGTCCCCAGCGAGGAGTTTGAAGCCGGGGAAGTGGTCGCCCAAGAGCCCAAGAAGGACGAGATGGTCAAGGCCGACGAAGGAGAAAAGGTGACCATCACGGTGGACATCAGCTCCGGCGGGAGCGAAATGACCATCCCCAAGGTGGAAAACATGGAGCAGCGCGCCGCGATGGAGCTGCTGCGCGACAGCATGGGTCTGGTGGTGAGCCAGGAGATGGAAGCCAACGATGAGATCACCAAGAACTACGCCATCCGCACCGATCTACCGGAGGGGACGCCGGTGAAGCGGGGCGACCGGGTGACGCTGGTCATCAGCAGTGGCCCTGACCTCAAAGAGATCATGGTGATCCCTGTGACCCGAATGAAGTTAGAGGATGTTCGCACTACCCTTGAGGGGATGGAGCTGGAGGTCGGCGAGGTCACGGAAGAACCCTCCGAGACGGTGGAGGCGGGGTTGGTGACATGGCAGAGTATCCCGGGCGGTACCAAGGTGCTGGCCGGAACGGCCATTGATCTCAGGGTAAGCACCGGCCCGGCGACGCCCAGCAACGATCCCGATCCAAGCGTTTCCCCGGATGTGTCTCCCAGTCCGGACGTCACACCGACGCCCCCTGCGGTGACCGATTCGCCTGAGCCTACGCCGACCCAGCCTGTCAGCGGGAGCAAAGCCATTCCGGTGAGCCTGCCTGCCGGGTCGGAGGATAAAAGCGCGGTCAACGTCCGCATTGAGGTGGACGGCGTAGTGAAGCATAACAACACCATTGAGACAGGGCTGTTTCCCATCTCGCCCCGGATCACCGGGCGTGGAAACCAGCAGGTGAGCGTTTATGTGGACGACGTGTTGGTGGATCAGTACACGGTGAATTTCAGCGAGTGATGGAAGGCACGATTATGAAGGCCCTGTCAGGCTTCTACTATGTGGATCTGGCAGGGGAGACGGTGACCTGCCGGGGACGGGGCAAGCTCCGCCATCAGAAAGTCAGCCCCTTGGTGGGAGACCGGGTGGAGATCACGCTGAATGAGGACGGCACAGGAGCGGTGGAGACAGTTCTGCCCCGCCGCAATCAGCTCAAACGCCCGGCGGTGGCCAACATCGACCAGTTGGTCATCCTCTGCGCCAACGTGAACCCCGTCAGTGACCCTTATCTCATTGACCGTGTGTGCGCGGCGGCGGAGGGAAACGGCTGTGAGGTGGTCATTGCCGTCAACAAATGTGACCTTGATCCGGGGGACGCCTTAGCGGCGACGTATACGGCTGCCGGCTTTCCTGTGCTTCGCTTGAGCGCAGTAACGGGAGAAGGCATCGCCGGACTGCGGGAACAATTACAGGGCAAGGTGTCTGCTTTTACGGGAAATTCCGGCGTAGGGAAGTCCAGCGTCCTCAATGCTTTGGGGTCTGGCCTGAACCTTGAGACCGGAGAGGTCAGCGATAAGCTGGGCCGCGGACGGCACACCACCCGCCATGTGGAGCTGTTCCGGGTCGGTGACGCGCTGGTGGCGGACACGCCGGGGTTTTCCTCCTTTGAGGAAGACCGATTTGGGCTTCTGGACAAGGAGACGCTGGGAGAGAGCTTTCGGGAGTTTCGCCCCTATCTGGATAGATGCCGCTTTGTGGGCTGTTCCCACACAAAGGAAAAGGGATGCGCTGTTTTGGAAGCGGTGGCGGCAGACGCGATCCCCCGCAGCCGCCACGAGAGCTATGTCAGACTATACGCAGAAGCCAAGGAACGGCGGCCTTGGGAGGAAAAACAAGGATCATAACGGACAATTTCATCTCCTTTGGCGTATACTGGAGTGTACGTCAAAGGAGGTGTTTTTTATGAAGATCGTAGTGGTGCAGGCGCCGAAAGCGCTCCGGGGGATCTTGGCGGCGCTGTTTCGGGTAAAGTAAAAGACATAGAAGGGGAAGTGTGCTCATATAGTCCTTCCAGAGGTCATTCTGCCTTTCACAGCGGGAGGCAAGATCAAAGGAGAGGACAACTATGGAGCTGGCTTTGAACAACATCACAATGGAGGGGTACGCCTGCCTGCTGGACACCACGGTGTTTCAGGAGGAGACGCAGGAGAGCATCGTACCCGACGCCTGCCCGGACATCGCACGGGTGCTGTGTACCGAAGCGCGGGCCAGACTGCGCAGCAAGGAGAGCGTAGAGGGAAAGGTGGAAGGCGAAGGGAGCATCGCGGTCACGGTGGTGTATCTCCCCGAGGAGGAGACAGGGGCGAGAAAGCTCTGTCTGGACATTCCCTTCCGGGTGAGTGTGGCCGCTGCCGGGGTGACTCCGGGCTGCCCGGTGGTGGTGACCCCACGGGTCACCGGGGCGGAGACGCGGGTGCTAAATCCCCGCAAGGTGCTGTGCCGGGTGGAGCTGGCGGTGGCCTGTCAGGGCTGGGGCACAGAGGAAAACGCGCTGACAGCCCCTTGGTCGGGGGAGGACTGCGTGCTGGAGCAGCGCACCGAAGAGGTGGAACACTACGCCGCCATGTCGGTGACTGAAAAGGCCTTTGCCTTTACCGATGACGTGACCCTGTCTGCAGGGCAGAGCGCGGTGGCGGAGCTGCTGGGACACCGCTTGGATCTGCGCTGTGACGAGGCCAAGGTCATCGGAAACAAGCTCATTTTCAAGGGCGAGGTGACCCTTTTAGCCCGCTACCGCACGGTCGAGAACACTCTGTCCATGGGGCGGTGGGAGCTGCCCTTCTCTCAGATCATGGATGTGGGCGGGATCGAGGAGGAAGGGGCTTGCGCGCTGGATCTGGTGGAGCAGGACAGCCGTCTGGAGATCATAGACGACGGGGAAGGACGTACCTTAGGCGTCCATTTGGAGCTGTTGGCACAGGCAGTGGTGCGCCAAACCCGGACGGTAGAGGTTTTTTCCGACGCCTACAGCGTGACCCAGCAGGTGGAGGTGGAGCGGCAGGAGCTGACCTTCTCCCAGTTGTGGGAGGAAAATGCAGTCAATCAGATCCACCGGGAGATCTTTGATCTGCCTATCCCTGTGAGAAGCGTAGAGGACTGCTGGGTGGTGCTGGGTCAGCCCACCGTGGAGCGGCAGGAGGGCGAGGGAGCGATGTCCGTCCGGGGCACGGCGACCGTACTCTATATGACGGAGGAGGGAGCGCTGGATACCCTGACCCGGCCCATCACCGTGACCGCCTCAGTATCCCTTCCGGAAAACGGAGACTGCCGGGTGCGCTGCGCGCTGGGCGGTGAAGCGGGGGCGGTGGCCACCGCCGGGGGTGTGGAGCTGCGCTGCCCGGTGCGGTTCAGCTACCTGACCACAGTGAAGCGCACCTGCACGGCGGTGACCGCCCTTCGGGTGGAGGAACGCAGCGGGAACGAGGAGCGGCCGTCGGTGATCCTGCGGCTGGCCCAGCCGGGGGAGAGCCTCTGGGATATCGCGAAGTCCTACTCCACCACCACCCGGGACATTTTGGCCGCCAATGAGCTGCCAGATCCCGACCACCCGGAGGGAACGCTGCTGCTGATTCCCCGCAGCCGGTAAAAGGAAGAGAAAGGCCCGCAGTCGTAAGACTGCGGGCCTTGTTGTGTGAAGGGCACAATTCCTTGTAGGGGCGGGTTCTAAACCCACCCGCTGTTATTTAATGAGGGCAATAAAGCGATCCAGCATCACCGCAACTTCCGCGCGGGTGACGTTGGCCGTCGGGTCAAGGTCGTTCCGGCCCTTGCCCTTCAAAATGCCATTCTCGACACACCACACCACGCCGTCCACAGCCCAGCTTCCGGTATTCTCGCCGTCAGCAAACTGGTCGAGGGCCTTGGAATCGGCCTTGGTGTCCATGCCAATGAGCTTCGCGTACCGCGCCAGCATGACAGCCAGCTGCTCCCTTGTGATGACATCGTCAGGAGCGAAGATGTCGGTGGTATAGCCGGTGACGACCTTGGCCTTGGCCGCCCAAGTCACGCCTTCGGTGTAATACTTCCCTTGGGCGACATCCTTGAAGGTGGATTCATAATCGGTCTTGCCCTGAGACAAGCGATGGAGAACAGTAGCAAGGCTGCCACGGGTCATGGGAGCGACGGGGCTGTACTTGTTGCCGCCTGTGCCGTTGACCAGTTCAAGCCCGGCCATCTTCTGAATGG
>CARXAY010000078.1 GCA_949093475.1 uncultured Oscillospiraceae bacterium | reverse complement strand
TGATTATGCTCCACCAAAAGCTCCTTGCGGCTACGGGCGGCTTGCCGGGGCTGCGCGACCGGGGCTTGCTGGAATCCGCTGTGTTGAGTGTGGACGCGGGGTTTGAGGACGTGGAGCAGTACCCCACCGTGGAGGAAAAGGCGGCGCGGCTGGCCTTTTCCCTGATCTCCAACCATCCCTTTGCCGACGGCAACAAGCGGGTGGGCGTGCTTGCTATGCTGATGACGCTGAAGCTCAACGGTGTGAAGTTACGATACACCCAGCGGGAGCTAATAGACCTCGGCCTTGCGGCGGCAAGCGGAAAAGCGGGGTATGAGGAAATTTTGGGGTGGATATTACGCCACTGAGCAAGGTTGGCAATTCCTAAGACTCCAGTAGAAATATAGAGAAAGGGGGAAGAAGATGGAGCCGTCAGGTCAACTTTCCTTCGATGATCTCACTGTGCGAGACACCATTAAACATATTCCCGGAAGAACAGCATATATTGATGAATTTGGGAGTTTCGGGTTTGATTTTTCTTCACAAGGGGCTTCCAAGTATTATATTTTATGTGCCGTCATTGCAGATGATAGCACTTTGGACTCTTTGCACGCCGCTGTATCCAAAGTTAAAAATGACAACGGGCTTGCAAATACAGAGATGAAATCTAGCCATGTGGGGAACAACTACACTCGCCGCAATCGTATTCTTTCACAGCTTTTGTGTATAGATTTTCATGTTATTTTGTTGATTGCTGATAAGCAGAAGTTTGTTGAGAAATCACCGCTGACCCAGTATAAGCAAACATTTATTAAGTATTTGCATCGATATTTATACGAGGCTCTTTACCACGTTTACCCTAAGTTAAAGATTATTGAAGATGAAGTAGGGAGCAGTGAGTTTCAAGAGGCTTTCCGACAATACATTGCAGACCGACGCCCACAACAAAATCTGTTTAATGAGTATGACTTTGACTATTGCGATAGCAAGGATGAACTATTGATTCAATTAGCTGATATGGTCGGTGGGTCAATAGGGCATTGTTTGAGCAATGAAAATGCTCCAAATTATATGGAGATGCTCAAGGCAAAAATTCTAACTGTTGAGTATTTCCCTTTTGAGGGAAAGCCATATTGGGGCACTACGTCTGCGACAATGCAGAAATTTGATATGAATATTTATTCTTTAGCAATAAAGTGCGCTACGGATTTTATCGGATGTAATAGGGATAATGAAGCTGAAGATGTCCGCGCACAAGTTGCCTTTTTGAAGTATCTATTATTCCATGTTCAAAATGTTGACCCACTTCACTACGTTTCTTCCCATCAACTTTTGTCAGTCATACAACAACATATAGAACGTAGGGTTCCTAGGAACTTTTTGTATCGACAAGTGGTTGCCCCACTTCGTGATAAAGGAGTTGTTATTGCTAGTTGCTCGCATGGATATAAGATTCCAATATGTGCGGATGATATTACGACATACTTAAACCAATCCCATACTATTGTTTCTCCAATGCTACATCGCATGGAGATATGTAGAAACCTCATTCTACAAAGCACAGAGAATAGACTGGATGTATTAGATGATCCTGCTTTCTTAAAGTATAAAAAGTATTTTGACTGATCTCCACACAAAAATTATAATGCTTTGTAAAAGAACAAATACTACCCACGCAAGAGTCCATATTGGCAAACCGCTCTATGGGTAGTACAGATGGTAGACAACCCGCCCGTTGCGTCCCGCAAATGTCCCGCAAACTTCCGCAAAATCGGATTTTGACGGGCCAATTCTGAATGTCAGTGTTTTCAACGCTTTTTCGGGCTAATTTCTGAAACGCTTGTGGCGCAACCGTTTGACGAGCTTTTGGGCCGGACGTGACGGCACTTGATAGCACCCGATAACAGGCCGTATCATGTACCGGGGGAGGTTCCGGTTCTGAATGTTGGGGGTTCGAGTCCCTTCGGGCGTACCACGTAAAGTCCTGCGATTCGTTATGAATTGCAGGACTTTCCTTTTGCTTCCCCTGCTTTTGGCCTGAAATTGTGATTTTTACCTTTGGCTTGACCCTTACGCTGACCCTTATTGATTGCTGGCATTAACAGTATGTTAACAGTATTTTTGTATATAGAGGTCCATCCGCTCCGAGCTGTCCCGCTTCATTTGCTCGGTCACATGGCCGTACACGTCTAAGGTAAACGCCGCCGAGTAGTGGCCCAAATTTTCTTGAATGGTTTTGATGTCATCTCCGGCTTGTATGGATAACACAGCGTAGGAGTGGCGTAAATCGTGGAAGCGCAGGGAGGGGATACCCATTTGGGTAAAGATACGTTTGAGGTGGCGGTAGATCAAATCGTGCTTCAAGTGGTTGCCCAGCGCGTCGGTGAACACCAGGTCGTCGCTGTTGTTCCAAGTTGCCCCGGCCTTGAGCCGCATTTCAAGCTGACGGCGCCGCTGCTGGCGGAGGACGTTCATCACAAATTAAGCAGGGATGATCTGGCGGGTCTTGTTGTTTTTTGGAGTGGTGAACTGGTAGCCTCCATATTTTCGGCCCAGGAATTGAAGCTGACGGCGGATGGTGATAGCCCCTTGCTCAAAGTCGATGTCCTCCCATTTCAGTCCCAAAAGCTCGCTCTGCCGAACACCTGTAAACAGGTCTACCAAGTAGAGGTATTCAAATTCATGCCCTTTAATAGCGGCGAGAAATTGCCCTACCTGCTGATCCTTCAGCGGCGTGATCTCCGCCCTTGACCGCTTTGGGAGGATGGTCAGGCTGGCGGGATTGACCTTCAGATAGCCAATGCGGACGGCCTGCTGCAAGGCGCTGTGCAGAACGCCGTGAATGTTCTTGACCGTTTTTGGGTTAAGGGGCTTGCCGTCAGTCTTTTTGTTTTCCAGATGGTTGATGAACTGCTGGATATGAACAGGGGTCAGCTCCCGGAGGGCCTTCCTGCCCAAGGCGGGCTTGATGTGGTTTTCAATGGTGGCCTCATAGGACTTCTTGGTGTGGGGCTTTGTGCTGCCGATGTACTCGGCGAGCCAGGTGTCCAGCCAGCCGGAGAGGGGCAACTTGGACGGTTCTGTGTAGGTGCCCTCGTCCAACTCCGCCGTGATCTGGGTCAGCTTTTCCCGGACTTCCTTTTGGCTCTTGCCATAGATGGACTTCTGAATTTGTTTTCCAGTGACCGGGTCAAAGCCCGTGGTGAACCGGGCCTCCCAGCGGCCATCTGTGCGTTTGCGGATGGTTCCCGCACCCTGCGCGTTTTTCTTGCCCTTGCGTGGCATATTTCTCCTTTCCGGGCATGAATCAGCCCTACCGTGATACCAATATTGTACCGTCTTCCGGTAGAACGGTCAAATTTTCGCTTGTTCTCTCTCTTTCCGCTCCTTTACCCTTTTGCGTGTCATTTTTGAGTTATAGGCTCCCCGGCAGTTGGGGGAGCAGTATTCACTTCGCCAGTCGGTGGAGATGAAGAATTTTCCGCAGTTTTTACATTGGCGGATGGTCTTACCCTCCCCGGCGGAGAACTGGACATAGGCCAAGTTGATACAAGTGGAGAGGTCATACACCTGGGCGTATAGCTCAGGTGTTTTTTGCTGTCCGTAGCCCATCATCCACTCGGCGTTGCGAATGGAGAATTGTGGGCCGCCTATCCCCTCCATAAAGCGGAGATAGAAGTCCAGCAGGGTCAGGGCCAGAGTACAGGCCGGGACGGCCCCTGTGGGCGTGCAGGCTCGTTTGGTGGCCTCGTAGACCATCATGTGGCTTACATCATCGTCCACGTCCGGGTGCAGAGCCATACACCGCAGGGCATACCGGGCGGGGTAGGTGGTGGTTATCGGCTCCCATAGGGGAAGTCCGTACTTCCCCGCAAAGGCCAGCAGAGCGTCCAAGATAGGCTGGGCATCGTCTGGCCGTGCCGTAAAGAAGTCCCCGCACCGCCAGAAGTCCACATCTTGGAGGGGCAGTATCTTGTGGGCCAGGCAGTAGTCCAGGAACGGCTCACAGTTGGCTACCACCGCCCCGGTCTGTACCACGTCCAACAACAAACTATCCACATCCCCAAAGGGGTCATACCGCCGTACCGCCAGAGACTTTGGGACGAGGTATAGCACACCGTCTGTCTGCTCCAACGTATAACCGTTGTACCTGGGCACCGCCCCGGAGAAGTGGGTGAAGTTCAGCGTTGGCATAGGCAAGCCCTCTCTTTCCGTCATAGCTTGGAAGAAAATCCTATCACATAGCACAAATATAGCAGTTTGTCAAAAAATATCCTGTCAAAACAAGGCGAACGATTCTGCTTGACTGGAAATATCTGGTGATATAACATTTCAGTATCATATCACGCAACAGAAAAGGAGATCAAACGAGATAGAAGTGAATGAAATCCCATCACGGAAAGGAGGCACGCATTTGAAAACTGACTACCGCAATTTTGACGAGCTGCCCGCCATGCTGACGGCCAACGAGCTGGCCGGGGCGTTGGGTATTTCCAGAGCCGGGGCCTATGCCCTGATCCACAGCAAGGGCTTTCCCACCCTGCGGATCGGGAAACGGCTCATGGTGCCCAAGGACAAGCTGACCCAGTGGATCGACCGCAACACCGGGGACGGGTAGCCCCTGTCTACTTGTTAGCAAGCACTGGATTTGTATGGCACAAATCCAAAGGACGGCAGGGGCAAGCCCCTGCAACCCCAACGGAGAAAGGAGGAAGTCAATGGGAAAAACCAAGACGCTGACCATTCGGTTAAGTCCGGAGGATATGGCGTTGCTCAAAAGCTATACCGCCAAAACCAGGTTGAGCCAGTCCGCCTATCTGCGGACGCTGATCCGGGGCTATGTGCCCAAGGCATACCCGCCAGAGGTGTTCTTTGAACTGATGAGCAAGCTGGAAAACGGCGGTAGGCTGGATGGCGAAATGATAGAGGGGATTTTGACCCTACGGCAAGCGGCCACCGCCCCGGAAAAAATCAACTGATGGCGACCACGGCAATCTGGAAAGTCAAGGGCAGCCTGGGCCGGGTGGTGGACTATGCCGTTAACCCGGACAAGACCACAGTATTTACCACGGAGGACTTGCAGGGCCTCCGGGATGTGATGAACTACACCACTCAAGACTATAAGACCGAGGAACAGCGGTATGTCAGCGGGGTCAACTGTGTTCCGGCTATCGCCAGGGACGAAATGCAGATGGTCAAGGGGCAGTTTGGCAAGGAGGGTGGGATCGTGGCCTTTCACGGCTACCAATCCTTTGCTCCCGGGGAGGTCACGCCGGAGCAGGCCCATGAGATTGGAGTGGAGCTTGCCAAGCGGCTGTGGGGAGACAGGTTCCAAGTGGTAGTTGCCACCCATCTGGACAAGGAGCATATCCACAACCACTTTGTGCTGAACTCCGTTTCCTTTGTGGACGGCAAGAAGTTCAACGACTGCAAGGCCACCTATGCCCTCATGCGGCGCACTTCCGACGAACTGTGCCGGGAGCATGGCCTGTCCGTTATTGAACACCCGGAGCAGGGCCGCACCATGAGCTACGATACATGGGAGGCCGAGCAAAAAGGTAAGCCCACATGGTACAGCCAGATCCGCCGGGATGTGGACGCCGCCATCACCCGGTCATTCCTGTTTGATCATTTCATCGACAACCTGAAACGGCAGGGGTATGAGGTCAAGCAGGGCCAGCACATAGCGGTGAGGCCACCGGGCAAGGAGCGGTTTGTCAGGCTGAAAACCCTGGGGGATAACTACACCGAAGAAGCCATCCGGCAGCGGATATGGGAGCATGAGCAGACGCCGCTCTACCATAGGCCACCAGCCCCACCCAAACGGCGGTATACCATGCGGGGCAAGGCCAAGAAGCTGACAGGCTTTCGGGCGTTGTATTATCACTATCTCTATCTGCTGGGCAAGCTGGGAAAACCCAAATCTTCACCACGCAAGAGCCGCTACCTGATGAAGGAGATCATCAAGTTAGACCGCTACATGGAGCAATTCAACTTGTTGTGGAAATACCACATCGACACCGAGGCCCAGCTCCACACGCTGGAGGGGGCCATCCAAGCCGACCTTGACGCACTCACCACACAACGAACAGGCCTCTACCGCCAGAAACGAAAAGCCCCAGACAATGAAACACTCCTTTCTGAAATCGAATCCATCAATCGATCTATCCGGGGCAGACGGCGGGAGTTACGGATATGTGCCCGGATCGAGGCGGACATCCCCCGCATCCGCCAGAAAGCCTTTGAACCGATCCCGCCAGCACCCCCACCCAAAAGGGAAAAGCCCCAGACAAAACACAAACACCGCACGCCCCAAAGGTAGCGGCGTTGCCCTTTGTGGGAGGGTACTCCGCCGCTCCGCTCCCCGTCAAGGCTAAAGTGAACCGGCCCGCCCCCCCGAGGGAAGGGGCGGGCCGGGCCTTGACTGGAACCGGGCGGCGGAGTGGTAGTAGTTAAGGGCA
>CARXAY010000077.1 GCA_949093475.1 uncultured Oscillospiraceae bacterium | reverse complement strand
GTACGGAAGCCAGCAGATCGAGCAGTGCCACCTTCTCCTGGCCCTGCTGACGGCGGAGAATGGACTGGTTCCCCAGCTGCTGGGGAACATGGGCCTCACCGTGCCCTCCCTCACCGCCGCCGTGGAGGCCCAGGTGTCCCCAAAGAGAAAGTCCCGCAGCCCGATGGCCCGGATGGCGGGCAGGCCGGAAAGGACCAGGTAGACGGTGATCAGCAGCACACAGCCCACCGTCACCAGTCCCATCACAAGGAAAAGACCGTGGACAAGCCCTTCAAAGACCTGCTTCTGTTTCCCCATGGCGCACCTTAATTGGCGGGAACGACCCCGGCCTTGGAGATCAGAGCCCCGTTCTCAGGGTCCAGGGCGAAGTCGAAGAACTTCTGGGCGGCGTCGGAGAGCTTGCCGTCCGTCTTGGTCACCAGTACGAAGGGCCGCTGGATGGCGTAGCTGCCGTCCTTTACCGTCTCCTCGCTGGGAGCCACGCCGCCTACCTTCAGCGCCTTCACCGTATCGCTTACCGAGGCCAGCGAGGCATATCCGATAGCGTCGGGGTTCTGGGACACCGTGGTGATCACGTCGCCGGTGGAGGTCAGCTCCTGACGGTACTGGCACTTTTCGCCCGTGCCTGTGATGGACTCAAACCCGTCCCGGGTGCCGCTGCCCGCCTCCCGGCCGATGAGGACGATCTCGGCGTCGTTGCCGCCCACGTCCTTCCAGTTGGTGATCTCCCCGGTGTAAATTTTGGCGATGGTGTCCACGTCCAGATCGGTCACCGGGTTGTCCGGGTGGACCACCACGGCGATGCCGTCATAGGCCAGCACGGTCTCGGTCAGTCCGCTGTCGATCTCCTCCTGCTTCAGCGCGCGGCTACTAAGGCCGATGTCGCACCGTCCCTCGCTCACCGCCTGGATGCCCGAGCCGGAACCGGTGGGGTTGTAAGTAAAGGTGATGTTCTTGTTTTCATTTTGGAACGCCTCACCCAGGACGCCAATGACCTTTTCCATAGAGGTGGAGCCGTCGGTGGAGACCGTTCCGGACTGCTTCTGAGCGCACCCCGCCAGCAGGCCAAGAATAAGAACCCCGGTCAGGACTGTGCAAACAAACTTTTTTGTCTTTTTCATAAAATAACCTCCCTTTCAGGTTGTAAGGCCATCTTACCGCGGCCATGTAAAATCCAAAAGGGAGGGAAGGTAAAATCCTTGTAAAATTCAACCCTTCTTCTATATTGAATGAGAATTGCGTCTCAATTTGAGACACATTCTTTTGTCAAAAACTTACCTCAAATTGAGGCACGTTTCCGCCCAAAATAAAAAGAGGGCGAGCAGCCACCACAGCGTGGCCTGCTCGCCTTAGCCACCGAAAAGCAGAGCGGGTAACAGAGGTCAAGGGCGGGCGCAGCCTGCTTGTATACCCTTGACCTCTGTTACCCCCTCTGCTATGGGTTTTAGGGGCGTCAGCCCCTAACCAGTGAATTTGTGCTACAAATTCCATGCTGGCGCGGACACGCACTATAAAATGTGTTTACTAATATTGAGGCCCCCTCTCTGCTTGCAATAATTACAAGAATTTCTTGTGTTCTTGTATTTTTTGCTTGACATTTGTCGAGCCATAGTGTATTATGGTTCTAGAAGGAGGGGAAAATATGGCAACAAGCGCAAAGATACAAGAAAGCATACTAGAATACCTTGCAGATGAGCAGGAGCATAGTGTCAAAGAGATTAAGAAGTATCTCGAAGATGAGAATGTTGACTATACCGAAGGCCAGTTTTCTGGTTCCATAAACACTTTGCTCAGGAACCGTTCTATCAAGAAAAATGATCGCGGGATTTATGCTATTGTAAAAAGGGGTGAAAATATGAGAAAATGTTTTGTCGTGTCTCCCATTGGCGATGAAGGGAGTGATGTCCGTAAAAACGCAGACCAACTATTCAAATACATTATCAATCCCGCATGCGAAGCATGTGACTTTGATCCTATCCGTGTTGATTTATTAAATGATGCTGGTTCCATCACAGAAACAATTATCAATTATCTTGAGGAAGCTGATCTCGTTATTGCTGATATTTCCGGTCACAATCCGAATGTCTTTTACGAGATTGGATATCGAACTCGTACAAAGAAGCCTATCATCCACTTGAAAAGCAAAAGCGCCACACTGCCCTTTGATATTAATACAATTCGTACCTTAGACTATGACTTAACTGATTTAGATAGTGTAGAAGCAGCAAAAACTCGGTTAAGTAATACTATTAAATCATTTTCGTACCCTACGACCGAAGAGTTATCTGACAATGATGTTTCAGATAATGCTATGCTTGCTCCGGACATTATGCCTACGCTTTATCAAATACTTAATGGAATTGCTGATTTGAAGAATGATATCCGCGCTATTAATACAGAGACAATTGGTACTGTAATTCGGAGCATGCAGGATGCACAGCCCCAAATGTCAACCGATGCGGCACTTCAAACCCAGTTGTTGCAAGCGGTAATGCAGAATCCCGATAATCTTCTGAAGCTTATCCAAATATCCGAGATGTTACCCACTAACAAGAAATAAAAGTTGGCTATTACATGTCCAAAAAGAGTTTCATTCGCAATATACGAATGAAACTCTTTTTGTTAATCACGGTTGCAGACACCGTTTCATTCAGTTATATCAATGCTTTTCGGCCTGTGTGTTAAGATATACCATCCATATGTCATAAGGAGTACCTGATCGGCGGCTTGACTCAGGGCACGGTAGTTGTGGCCCTCATAGAGCAGGCCGGGCTGGGTCGCGCTGGTCTTGGGGGCGAGCGCCACGATCACAGGATAGCCCAGAGGGGCAAGCTCCCGGCGCAAACGGGCGATAAAGGCGGCGTATGGAGCTGCGTCCTGAGCAAATACGAACTCGAAGTCCACATCCAGCCCTCGATAGCCCTTGGAGCGCAGTTTGTCCTTCACCGCCTCCACAAGATTATCCTGAACGGACATATCATTGAGTACCAGACTGGCCAGTTCGTTGGAAAAGCCCCCCTCCTCCGTAAGCGTGGACAGGTGCATCAGCGGTGCAACATCCAAGCTGTTGGCGGCGGCGATCAGCGCCGCGTCATCCAGATCCACCAGACCGCCCTGTGGCGTAATGCCGTAGGTGAAGGGTGTTAAGTTGGTGAGAAAGGGCAGCTCCCGCTGTAAAAGTCCCTTGTCGATGAAAGGATACGCATAGCCGTTGACGGACAGCGTCCCCCTTTTTTCTCCCTGATAGCTTAAAACAAGCGTCTGTCCCGGGAAAATCGTTTCCTCCCCATGCAGATTGGGGTTTTGCCGCAAAAGCTGCCGGACAGTGAGACCATTTGAGGCCGCGATAGAGGTTAAGGTATCACCCGGACGAACGGTATAGACCTCGGCTGGATAACGGATAACGATGGTTTGTCCCGTTACCAGTTGGCCGGGATCAGGCAATTGATTGTCCGCCATCAGGCGGGAAAGGGTCACGCCGTATTGTGCGGCGATAGAGGTCAGGGTCTCCCCTGATCGAACAACATGGATATCCACAGTCTCCCCTCCCCTACACCAATGTGACGAAGTCCTGCGCGGCGTATCCCACCACGTCATCGAAGCGAACCAGATACCAGTTCTGCCACTGGTTTATGACGGTGAGCCGTGCGCCGTCGTACGCCCGAGCAATGATGGGGGCGGTGACAGAGGGCCGGGAGCGGATATTTAACGCGCCCCAAGAAACGTCCACCACGGCGTTGCGCGGAGGTACGGGTGTTAAAAACGGGATGCCGAAGTATTCGGTCAGGGACAGCACGATATTGCGGGCGGCGGCGTTGATGTTGTTTTGGATCCAAGCGGCGTCGTCTGCGTTGTCGTGGTAGCCCAGCTCAATGAAAACGGACGGGGCTTTGACCCGCCGTACCTCGCCGATGGCAGTCGTGGATTGGGCGCGGACGAGATTGGGCAGCGGATAGATCGCCTTCAGATTGTCCGCTACGATCTCTGCAGCCCGCTTCCCTTCCGCTGAGCCGGGGTAGTAATAGACGATGATCCCCCTGACCTGACCGTAGCGGCCCTCTGGGGCGGCATTGGAGTGAAGAGCCAGATGAAGGTCATAGCGGCCCTCGTTGGAGGCCCGGATGGAGCTGGCGGCAGTCATTTCGGGCGTGTTGCGGACGTATTGGATGCCGGAGGACACCAGATAAGGAACCATGGCGTCCGCCAGACGGTTCATCCACTCCTCCTCTGTGCCGCCGTTGACGTAGAGGTTGTTCTCCTGCGTGGAGGGCGAAAGATAGATGATGGGCATAGGGATACCTCCTTTTCTCCATGGTATGCACACGCCCCTTGCGGGAGTGCATAGGGCGTGTTATACTGAAGGCCAAAGGGGTGATGAGATGGCGGACAGTCGACTGTTTCAACTGCTCTACCTGTTATTGGAGCATCAGCGTATGACGGCCGGGGAGCTGGCAGAGCGGCTGGAGGTCTCGACGCGCACCATTTACCGGGACGTGGACGCCCTCTCGCAGGCAGGTGTGCCGATCTATGCGACCCAAGGCAAGGGCGGCGGCGTGGCTCTGATGGAACACTATACCTTGGATCGGGCCGTCTTATCCGGGGAGGAGCAAGCGCGGCTTCTGACCGCTTTGCGCTCTCTCCCGGACGGCTTAGGCGGCGAAGAGGTGGCCACCAAGCTCTCCGCCATCTTTCGGCCCTCCCAGCCGGACTGGCTGGCGGTAGAGCTGACGCCTTGGCAAAGCCGGGGAAACGGCGGCGACTTTCGCTTCTACAAAAACGCGATTTTGGAACGTCATGTGCTGGAGCTGACTTATATCAGCGCGTACAGCGTAGAACGCCGTTACCGCATCCTCCCTGCCCGGCTGGTGTTCAAGGGCAGAGCATGGTATTTGCAGGGCTGGCGGCTGGATCGGGAGGAATACCGCACCTACCGTTTGAGCCGGGTGCTGGACGTGGCGGACACCGGGACAGTCATGGCGCTTCCCCAGCCGCCGCCGGACATAGAAGCGGGCTTTCAGGTGAAAAATGCAGCTCCGATCACCTTGCGCTTCTCCCCCGCTATGGCCTACCGGGTCTACGATGAATTTGATTCCAGAGACATCGAGCGGGAGGATGGCGGCGCGCTTCAGGTGCGTGTCCTCTACCCGATCGACAGTTGGCTGTATGGTTATCTGCTGTCCTTTGGCGTTGGAGTGGAGGTCATAGAGCCGGTTTGGCTGAAGGAGCAGTTGGCTCTTTTGGGGCGAGAAATTTATCGCGCCAATGCAGAACCTGACACACTGTGTCAGGTTTGCCCTGATATACTGGACTCATCAAACAGAAAGGAGACCAAAACAATGGACTTTTCCCAAATGAAATTCTGCCAATCCTGCGGGATGCCGCTGATGGATGCAGAGACCCACGGCACGGAGGCGGACGGCAGCGCCAGCGCGGACTACTGCAAGTACTGCTACCAGCAGGGCGCGTTCACCTCCTCCATGACCATGGAGGAGATGATCGACTTCTGCGTACCCCACATGGTGGCGGGCAACCCCGGCATGACGCCTCAGCAGGCAAAAGCTCAAATGGAGCAGTTCTTCCCCATGCTCCTGCGGTGGAAGAAGGACTAAAAACTGCAAAGAGAGGGCCGCAGCAAGTGCTGCGGCCCTCTTCCTTTACTCAGATACCCGTTCCACTGGGAACAGGACGCCGGTTTCCAATTCTTCCGGGGGTGTGATGTCCGGATCATTCAAGTAGCGGTCGATGGCCGGGCCGCAAATGCGGTACTCCGGGTGCTGGGCCATCCATGCCGCCAATGCTTCGTAAGCGCCGGGAAGCCCCTCATAGGGGCCCTTGTGGATGACGGCGGCGCAGGAGGCGTAGGCGGGCTTTTGGGTGGTATCCACGCCGGGCTCTACCACGGCCTGAACCTCCACATCGGCGTTTTCGTAGTCGAACTCCTCGCTGTGGTAGAGCATCTGGATAGGCCCGGCCTGTTTGAGCCCTCGCTGGGCAAGCTCCCGGCGAAGCTCTTGGAACAAATCATGGAACTGAGCCACAGGGACAGTGCGGCGAATCCCAAATACAGTTTGCGCCGGGTCGGGCATGAGGATCACATGGTACTTTTCTTCTGGCATAGGTCTTCCCTCCATGCGGAGGATGTCTGCTTCCAGCTCCCGTAGACGCTCCTGCATTTGATAGACCTCATAATGGGCGTCCAGACGGCGGCGGTGAAGACGGATCAAAAGCTCCTCGTCGCTCAAGGAAAGGAGAACGCCGACCTCCGCCAAGCGAAAGCCGTATTTTTGAAGCCGTTGGATCTTCAGGAGACGGGTCAGCTGCTCCTGATGATAGTAGCGGTAGCCGTTCTCCCCCACCGTATCGGGACAAAGCAGCCCAAGGGCGTCATAATGGCGGAGCATTCGGGGCGACACCCGGCAAAGGCGGGAAAATTCGCTGATGGTGAG
>CARXAY010000076.1 GCA_949093475.1 uncultured Oscillospiraceae bacterium | reverse complement strand
GCTGGCGGGGTTGGACACCGTGCCCTGTCTGGTGGCCCAAGTGGATCAGGAGGAGTCCTCCCTGCTGGCGCTGGTGGAAAACCTCCAGCGGCGGGACTTGGACTTTTTGGAGGAGGCGCTGGCCCTCTCCCAGCTCATCTCCACTTACCGCCTGACGCAGGAGGATGCCGCCCGCCGTCTGGGCAAAAGCCAGTCCGCCATCGCCAACAAGCTGCGCCTTCTCCACCTTTGCCCCGACGCCCTCACTCTTTTGCGCTCCGGCGGGTTTGGGGAGCGCCACGCCCGGGCTCTCCTTCGTCTCCCCGACGACGCCGCCCAGCTTGCCGCGGCCCGCGCCGTGGTGAACGGCGGTCTCACCGTCGCCGCCACCGAGACCTTGGTGGAAAAGCTCCTCTCCCCCGCCGGGCAAAAGTCCTCCAAGCCCAAGGTCATCCTCCGGGACGTGCGGCTGTTCCTCAACTCTTTGACCAAAAACCTGAAGTTAGTGCAATCGGCGGGGATTCCCGCCAAATGCGAGCGTTCGGAGACAGAGGGAGAGATCACCCTGACCATCACCCTGCCCAAGTGTTCCACGTCGGGGCGTTTGAAAAACCCGCCGGTGGCGGGTTTTTAGCCCCGAGCTTCGACAGCTGTGCTGTCGAAGCATCGTTTGGGTTGCCGTAGATGGTGGCAATGTTTCACGTGGAACAGAAAAATAGTTCTTGCCTTTCCTGTCGCGCACCTATATAATAATAGGTGCGCGATGTTTTATGTAAAAATGTAAAGGCAGGTCTCACTATGGCGAAAACGGTTGCAATCGTGAATCAAAAGGGCGGCGTGGGCAAAACGACCACCTGCGTGAATTTGGCGGCAGCTCTTCAGAGCCTTGGCAAGCGGGTGCTGGTGTGCGATTTTGACCCTCAGGGCAACGCCACCTCCGGCTTCGGCGTGGACAAAACCACCCTTAACCCCTCCATTTACGAGGTTTTGGTCAGCGGCGCGCCCATTCAAAAGGCCATTGTCTCCACCAACTGGTGCGACATCATTGGCTCGAACAAGTCGCTGGCGGGGGCGACGGTGGAGCTGATCTCCATGCCCGACCGGGAGAACCTCCTCAAAAACGCTCTGGCGCAGGTGGAGGGGCAGTATGACTACATTTTCATTGACTGCCCCCCGTCGCTGGAGCTGCTGACCCTGAACGCCCTGTGCGCCGCGCAGGCGATCTTAGTGCCGGTGCAGTGCGAGTACTACGCATTGGAGGGTCTTTCCGACCTGCTGACCACCGTGCGTATCGTGAAGCGTTCTCTCAACCCCGGGTTATCGCTGATGGGGGTCATCCTCACCATGTACGACGGGCGCACCAACCTCTCCATGCAGGTGGCCGAGGAGGTCAAGCGCCACTTCCCCGGCAAGGTTTACGCCTCCGTCATTCCCCGCAACGTCCGCCTCTCCGAAGCCCCCAGCCACGGCAAGCCGGTCATGGCCTACGACCCGTGGAGCAGAGGCACGGACGCATATAAGGCATTGGCGGAGGAAATTGTTTCACGGGAAACATTTTAGCCTCTGATAGAGCGCCGGAGGGCACCCGCGAGAGCGGGGACGCGCCAGCAGGCGCGCAAATTCGGAGCGAAGCGGAGAATTTACGCAGGCCCGGGTTCGCCGGGCCGAGTATCATAAACAGAAAGGATGTTGAACTATGGCATTTCCGGAACGCGGCTTGGGCAAAGGTCTGGGCGCGCTGATGGGTGACGCCGCCTACTCCGAGGAGCAGGCCGGGTCTCTCTCCACCCTTCCCATTTCTCAGATCCAGCCCGGCCTGAAGCAGCCCCGCAAGCGGTTTGATGACGAGGCCATTTCCGAGCTGGCCGACTCCATTCGGGAGCATGGGCTGATCCAGCCCCTCACCGTGCGCCGCCTGTCCTCCGGCTACTATCAGATCATCGCCGGGGAGCGCCGCTGGCGCGCCTCCAAGGAGGCAGGGCTAAGCGAAGTCCCCGTCAACATCATCGAGGCGGACGACAAGAAGGTCATGGAGCTGGGCCTGATCGAAAACCTCCAGCGGGAAGACCTCAACCCCATGGAGGAGGCCAACGGCTACAAGGCCCTCATGGACGAGTACGGCATGACGCAGGAGGAGGTGGCCCAGCGGATGGGCAAGTCCCGCCCCGCCATTGCCAATGCTCTGCGTCTTTTGGCCCTGCCCGACGCGGTGCGCTTTTTGCTGGAGGAGGGTAAGCTCTCCGCCGGTCATGCCAAGGCCATTCTTGCCGCCCCGGCGGGCGAGCCGCAAAAGAAGCTGGCCCAAAAGGTCATCGACGAGGGCCTTTCCGTTCGGGAGACCGAGGCGCTGGCCAAGCGGCTTTCCAAGGCCGCGGACGGGTCGGATGAGCCGGCCTTGAAGAGCGTCGATCCCCAGCGCGCCAGCTATCTGATGCATTTGGAGGATCTGTCCAGCCGGCTCACCGCCCGGCTGGGCCACCGGGTGAGCTTCCAAGAGAAGGCCACCAAGTCCCAGATGGTCATTGAATACTACTCCTTGGAGGAGTTGGACGACATTCTGGCTAAGATCGGCGGCGCGGGAGGAGACGGCCTGTGAGCCGCCGCGTGGATAAGGAGGAGGCGGCCCACCTCCAGTACGAGACCGAACACACCGAGCCGCCCAAGTCCCGCTCGGTCATTGTTTACATGGTCATTCTGATCGCCGCCGCGTTTTTGCTGCTGCTGTTGGCCTACTTCATGCAGCAGCGCACCGCCGAGAATGTGGAGGGCCTGCACCAGACGGTAAACTCCTTCCAGACCATCGACCAGCTTGTGGAGGACAATCGCACCCTTCAGGAGGAGGCGGCCCGGCTCAAGGAGGAGAACGCCGCGCTGGAGAGCAGGCTGGCCGAGACGGAGGGCAAGCTGCTGAAGTCGGAGGGACAAGCCGTTGCGTCAGACGCCGCCGCCGCTCAGGCCGAGGGAGAGGCGGACGCTCTGAGCGCCCTCCACCGGCTTCGCGTTTTGTATAACAGCAAGCAGTACAAGGACGCCCGCGCCCTCATCGAAGCCCACCCGCACATGGAGGAGTTTCTTACCTCGGTCACCGACAGGCTCACCGACGAGGAACGGGATGTTTACGACCCTCTGGCCGCCTATCAGCGCATTGCCAAGCTGCTGGGCGTAGAGTAAAACAAACCGCAAACCATTGGAAAAGAGGTCTTTTGTATGCTGGACATTCGTTTTATCCGTGAAAATCCCGATGTGGTCAAGGAAAACATCAAGAAGAAGTTTCAGGACGCCAAGCTGCCCTTAGTGGACGAGGTCATTGCGCTGGACGAGGAAAACCGCGCCGCCATGAGCGAGGCCAACGACCTCCGGGCCGCCCGCAATTCCCTCTCCAAGCAGGTGGGGATGCTCATGGGTCAGGCCAAAAAAGACCCCTCCAAGTTAGAGGAGGCCGAGGCCGTCAAGGCGCAGGTCAAGGCCAATGCCGACCGTCTGGCGGAGCTGGAGGCCAAGGAGACCGAGCTGGCCGAGAAGATCCACCACATTATGCTCCAGATCCCCAACATCATCGACCCCTCCGTGCCCATCGGCCCGGACGACAGCGCCAACGTGGAGGTGGAGCGGTTCGGTGAGCCGGTCGTCCCCGATTTTGAGATCCCCTATCACACCCAGATCATGGAGAGCTTCGACGGCATCGACATGGATGCCGCAGGCCGGGTGTCGGGCAACGGGTTTTACTACCTGCTGGGGGATATCGCCCGGCTGCATGAAGCGGTGCTGGCCTATGGCCGGGACTTTATGATCTCCAAGGGCTTCACCTACTGCATCCCCCCCTTTATGATCCACGGCAACGTGGTGGAGGGGGTCATGTCCCAGACCGACATGGACGCCATGATGTATAAGATCGAGGGGGAGGATCTCTACCTCATCGGCACGTCCGAACACTCCATGATCGGCCGCTTCATCGATCAGATCATCCCCGCCGAGAAAATGCCTCAGACGCTGACCTCCTACTCCCCCTGCTTCCGCAAGGAAAAAGGTTCTCACGGCTTGGAGGAGCGGGGCGTCTACCGCATTCACCAGTTTGAAAAGCAGGAGATGATCGTGGTCTGCGCCCCGGAGGAGTCCATGGATTGGTACGAGAAGCTGTGGAAGTTCTCGGTGGAGCTGTTCCGCAACTTTGACATCCCTGTGCGCCAGCTGGAGTGCTGCTCCGGCGATCTGGCCGATCTGAAGGTCAAGTCCTGCGACATCGAGGCGTGGTCGCCCCGCCAGCAGAAGTATTTCGAGGTCTGCTCCTGCTCCAATCTGGGCGACGCGCAGGCGCGGCGGCTCAAGATCCGCTATAAGGACGCCGAGGGCAAGACCCGTCTGGCCCACACCCTCAACAACACCTGCGTCGCCCCGCCCCGGATGCTCATCGCCCTGCTGGAAAATAACCTTCAGCCCGACGGCAGCGTGAAGATCCCCAAGGTGCTCTGGCCCTACATGGGCGGGAAGGAAGTTCTCGTTCCCAACAAGTAACGAAGGAGGTTTGCCCGGATGAAGCGATTCCTCTGTGTAATTTTGGCCGCTATCATTGCGGCGGGTTGTGTTTTCTGTCTGGCGGCGCAGCCGGACTGGAACGGGCCGGATGGGGAGGACGCCAGCCCCACCCTTTGCGAAACGGGCCGGGGCTACGTCGTCTATTACTGGTACACCCCCGGAATTTATTACTCCCCCGACGGCGTAACGTGGGTCGATCTGTCTGACCGCCAGTGGGTCAAGGACGCCGCCGATTACCGCTACATCACGGTTGGCCATTATGGCCACCGGGAGTTTGAATTTCTCTGGACGGGGTCGGAGTACATGATGCGCCAATCCCTTCAGGACGACCCCCGTGGTACGCACCGGCACATGGAGGACAGCCCACGCAACAACGCAGTCACCTTCTTGGACGAGGATTTCCAAATCATCGGCGAGAAAACTTTTGACAGCCCGGTGACCGCCATCCGCTATGCCGACGGGGTCTATTACGCCACCGCCGACGGCACGGAGACCGCCTTTTCCCGGGGGGATTGGGCGGAGGAAAACCCGCCCGCCGAAGAGGACAGCGGGACACTGCAAGCGCAGCTTGCCGACGCAATGAACCCCCTTGTTCGCGCCGCACAGTTGTTTCGCACGCTCCTGAAAGTGGTGGTGTCCCCTCCCCTGCCCTCTTAATTGGTCAAGAGAAAGAGGAAAAATATGGCCACTTTTTCTGAACGTCTGAAATTTGTCCGCAAGGGGGCGGGGCTTTCCCAAGAGGAGGCGGCCCAAGCGCTGGACATTCGCTACTCCACCTACCGCCGCTATGAGCAGGGCGGCACTGAACCGGTCGTCTCCGATGCCGCGCGCATCGCTGACTTTTTTGCCGTCCCGCTGGACTTTTTGGCGGGGCGCACCGATGAATAAACAGGAGGTCAACCAATGAAAAAGAAAGGATTTTTCGCGGAATTTAAGGAGTTTATCGCGCGAGGTAACGTGATGGACATGGCCGTGGGCGTCATTATCGGCGGTGCGTTCGGCAAGATCAGCGCCTCGCTGGTCAACGACATCATCATGCCCCTCATCTCCATGCTCACCGGCGGCATCGACTTCTCCGCTTGGAAGTGGGTGCTGAAGGCCGCCGTGGGCGAGACCCCCGAGGTGGCGGTGAATTTCGGCGTGTTTTTGGCCACCGTTTTGGACTTCATCATCATTGCCTTCGCCGTGTTCTGCATGATCCGCGCCATCAACTCCCTCCACCGCAAGAAGGAAGAGCCGGTCGAGGAAGAGCCCGCCCCCACCCCTGAGCCCTCCGCAGAGGAGCTGCTTTTGACCGAGATCCGTGACCTTTTGAAGGAGAACAAGGGCGAATGAGTGACGAAAACACCCCCCTGACCCCGCCGGAGGAGGACGAACAGCCGCCGAAGCGGCCGGAGTATACCAAAAAGCAGCGCATTCTTGCCCTTCTGGGCGCGATTGCCATGATCGCCCTTACCCTGATGTACGCCTACTCCATCGCCACCGGCGACCTCTTCTTCCGATGAGGGAGCAACTGGCGTTTTTGGCGGGTGGTCTTGCCGATTTGGGTTTTGACCCTGTAAAGGCAGAACCCCTTACGAAGTACGGCGAACTTTTGCTGGAAAAAAATCAGGTGATGAACCTGACCGCCATCACCGACCCCTTTCAGGTGGCGGCCCTCCATATGCTGGACTGCGCCGCGCTGGCCGCCCGCCTGCCCGACGGGGTCAAGACCGTGGCCGATGTGGGCACAGGGGCGGGGTTTCCCGGCCTTGTGACGGCAATTTTGCGGCCCGATCTCTCCGTCTCCCTCCTTGACCCGTTGGAGAAACGGCTGAACTTTATACATGAAGTTATCGACGCTCTTGGCTTGGCCAATGTTTCCCTTTTCCATGTCCGTGGCGAGGACGCGGGCCGGGAGGAGGCGCTACGGGAGCGGTTCGACGTGACCACCGCCCGGGCGGTGGCGGAGCTGACCGTTTTGGCGG
>CARXAY010000075.1 GCA_949093475.1 uncultured Oscillospiraceae bacterium | reverse complement strand
GGCGAAAGATGATATGATTGAGCTGGAGGGCGTCGTCGCCGAGGACCTGCCCAACACCACGTTCCACGTGGATATTGGAAACGGACACATTATCCTGGCACATATTTCCGGCAAGCTGCGGATGAACTTCATCCGCATCCTGCCCGGAGACAAGGTGACCGTCCAGATGTCGCCCTATGACGTGACGCGGGGACGGATCACATGGCGCACCAAATAAGTCAACCAAACAACCAACGACCGGAAGAGGTTTTGGCCTTGCCCGAACCGAACCGGGGCCATCAAGGCATTCACATTAAGGAGGTTTCTCATGAAAGTCAGACCGTCTGTGAAGCCCATGTGCGAGAAGTGCAAGATCATCAAGCGCAAGGGCAAAGTTATGGTCATTTGCGAAAACCCCAAGCACAAGCAGAGACAAGGTTAAAGGGAGGTGCAGTAGAAAATGGCACGTATTGCCGGTATTGACTTGCCGAAGGACAAGCGGGTGGAGATCGGTCTCACCTACATTTTCGGCATTGGGCGCACCAGCGCCAACAAGATCCTTGCCGCCACGGGCATCAACCCCGACACGCGGGTGAAGGATCTGACCGAAGATCAGGAAGCGGCGCTGCGCGAGGAGATCGCGCGGGATTACACCGTGGAAGGCGACCTGCGCCGCAACGTGGCGCTGGATATCAAGCGGCTGACTGAGATCGGCTGCTACCGTGGCATCCGCCATCGTAAGGGCCTCCCTGTGCGCGGTCAGCGTTCCAAGACCAACGCCCGCACCCGCAAAGGGCCGAAGCGCACCGTCGCCAACAAGAAGAAGTAAGGAGGGAAGAGAATTATGGCAGCAACTACCAAAGGCAAGAAGACGACCACCCGTCGCCGCCGCGAACGCAAGAACATCGAGAAGGGCGCCGTGCATATCCGCTCTTCCTTCAACAACACCATGGTCACTGTGACCGACACGCAGGGCAACGCCATCTCTTGGGCCTCCTCCGGCGAGATGGGCTTCCGGGGCTCCCGCAAGTCCACCCCCTTCGCCGCGCAGACCGCTGCGGAGACCGCCGCCAAGGCCGCCATGGAGCATGGCCTGAAGAGCGTCGAGGTCTTTGTCAAGGGCCCCGGTCAGGGCCGTGAGGCCGCGATCCGCGCCCTGCAGGCAGTGGGTCTGGAGGTCACCCTTATCAAGGACGTGACCCCCATCCCCCACAACGGCTGCCGCCCCCCGAAGCGGCGCCGGGTGTAATTTGGAAGGAGGAAGAGGAAAATGGCTAAGAATATGCAACCGGTGGCCAAGCGCTGCAAGGCGCTGAACGTCTCTCCCGCCGCCATGGGTTACGCCAAGAAGCAGACCAACCGCAATCCCAAGGGCCAGATGCGCCGCAAGCAGAGCGAGTACGCCATGCAGATGAACGAGAAGCAGAAGGTCAAGTTCGTCTACGGCATCATGGAGAAGCAGTTCCGCTCCTACTATGAGAAGGCCGCCCGCATGGAGGGCAAGACGGGCGAGCTGCTGCTCACCACCATCGAGCGCCGTCTGGACAACGTGGTGTACCGTCTGGGCTTCGCCATGACCCGCCGCGAGGCCCGTCAGAGCGTCAACCACGGCCACTTCTCCGTCAACGGCCGCAAGGTGAATATCCCCTCCTACTTGGTCAAGCCCGGAGATGTGATCGAGGTTCGGGAGAAGAGCCGCGACAGCATTCGCTTTAAGCGTTTCACCGGCGAGGACGCCCCCATTTTCGCGACCCCCAAGTGGCTGAGCCGCGAGAAGAACGCCCTGAAGGGCACAGTTCTCCAGATGCCGGAGCGCGAGGACATTGATATGCCTGTTGAGGAGCATCTGATCGTCGAGCTCTACTCCAAGTAATCGGCTCCCCTCGTTTCAGTCTATCCAACAACGGAAAAAGGAGGGTCAATACCATATGGTAGAAATCGAAAAGCCCCGCATCGAGTGTATCGAAAACCCCGGCGAGGAATTCCACGGCAAGTATGTGGTCGAGCCGCTGGAGCGCGGCTACGGCACGACCTTGGGCAATTCCATGCGGCGCATCCTCTTGTCTTCTCTGCCCGGCACGGCGGTGACCTCCATCAAGATCGCCGGTGTCCAGCATGAGTTCTCCACCATTCCCGGTGTGAAGGAGGACGTGACCGAGATCGTTTTGAACGTGAAGGGCATCATCGCCAAGCTGTACAGCGAAGGCGCAAAGACCGTCTATATTGAGGCCAACGGCGAGGGCGAGGTCACCGCCGGGGACATCAAGGCCGACGGCGAGGTGGAGATCCTGAACCCGGAGCTTCACATCGCCACCCTTGGGCCGGACGCCAGCCTGAACATGGAGCTGATGCTCTCCCATGGCCGGGGCTATGTCCCCGCCGACCGCAACAAGCCCCAGCAGGCCATCATCGGGGTGATCCCGGTGGATTCGGTGTATACCCCGGTGAAAAAGGTGAACTACACCGTGGAAAACACCCGCGTAGGCGACGCCACCGACTTTGACAAGCTCACGCTGGAGGTTTGGACGAACGGCGTGATCTCCGCGCGGGACGCGGTGAGTCTGGGCGCGCGCATCCTGTGCGACCACTTCATGCTCTTTACCGATCTCTCCGAGACCATGGGCAGCCGTTCCACTGTGGTGGAGAAGTCCGAGGCCCAGCGGGACAAGGTGCTGGAGCTGACCATTGAGGAGCTGGATCTCAGCGTCCGCAGCTTCAACTGCCTGAAGCGGGCCAACATCAACACCGTCGAGGACTTGATCTCCAAGACCGAGGACGAGATGATGAAGGTGCGCAATCTGGGCCGCAAGTCTCTGGAAGAGGTCATGAACAAGCTGGCGATGATGGGGTTGTCCCTTGCCAGCGAAGAAAACTGATTTTCCCCAACATTGGAGGTGTAAAAAATGCCTATGCGTAAACTCGGCAAGCCCACCGACCAGAGAATGGCCATGCTGCGCCAGCTGACCACCGATCTGCTGGAGAAGGGCAAGCTGGAGACCACCGTCACCCGCGCCAAGGAAGTAGCGCCCATGGCGGAGAAGATGATCACTCTGGCCAAGAAGAACGATCTGGCCTCCTACCGTCAGGCGGTGAGCTTCCTCACCAAGGAGGACGTGGCTCACAAGCTCTTTGGCGAGGTCGCCCAGAAGTATGGAAGCCGCGACGGCGGCTACACCCGCGTGGTTCGCACCGGCCCCCGCCGCGGCGACGCCGCGGAGATGGCGATCGTGGAGTTGATTTAAGAAACACCTTGCCCGAAGCCCCCTTTGGAAAGGGGGTGGCATTTGCGAAGCAAATGACGGGGGATTGAGCGACATTGGACAATCCTCAGTCAGCCTTCGGCTGACAGCTCCTTTCAAAAGGAGCCAATAAGGGCACGGAACGTGACAGTTAACCCCATCAAACCTGCATAAAACAAAAATCCCCACCCGAAACCGGGTGGGGATTTTTTATGCCTTGTTCAGCCGCCTAACAGCGGGATAACGGGCTGGGTGAGGGCGGCGAAGGTGGTGTCGTCAAGGTAAAAGGTGCGGAACTCCGTAATGGTGGGATCGGAGAAGGTGAACGCCTTGGCGCAGTTGTTGTATTGGGTCTTGTTCAGAGTATCGCTGTGGCTTTCCACCAGATGGCCCTTGGCGTTGTAGCCGCCCACCATGGCGATCAGACGGTCTACGCTGCTGTCCTTGGTGGGGTGGTAGGCGGCGTAGACCTCACAGCCGTCTTGGGTGCGCTTGGCGGTGCAGCCGGCATAGCCCACCTCGTCCAGAAGGGCCTGAATGTCCATGCGGCCCGCGCCGGAGTAGGCCGCGCCGGTTTCGGTCACCCTGCCGGAACTGTCCACGGCCTGCGTGACCTCATGGGAGGTGGCTTGGAGCAGGGTGAGGAAGTCGCCCTGCGTCATGGTGGGGTCGGCCTGAAGCAAAAGGGCGGCGGCGGCGGACACGGCGGGGGCGGAAAAGGAAGTACCGATCTTGGTGTCGTAATGGGAGGAGGAGCTGTAGCCCGTAGAGACGATGCGCTGGGCGGAAGAACCGCCGGGGGCGCAGACATCGACGGTTTTTGTCCGCTGAGAGTAATAGGGGAGGCGGCCCAGCTCATCGGTGGCGCCCACGCTGATGACGTTGTCCCAAGCGGCGGGGTAGCGGGTGATAGTGCTGGCAGCCGCACCGTCGTTTCCGGAGGCGGCGATGAGGATACAGCCGGCGCGGTAGGCGGCGTCAACGGCGGTCTGGAGGGAGGAGGACGGCGTGGTGACGCCCCAGCTCATGTTGATGATGTCCGCGCCGTTTTCCACGGCGAAGTTCAGGCCGCTGATGAGGTTGGAGACGCGGCCGCCCAAGTGGCCCTTGGTTTTGGTAAAACAGCGGATGGGAAGGATGGTCGCGCCCGGCGCGATGGAGGACACGCCCTTGCCGTTGCCGCTGGCGGCGGCGATGATGCCGCAGACCATAGAGCCGTGGCTTACATCGTCCACATAGTTGTTGCTGCTGTAATAGCCGTACCGTTTGCCGTCCAGCTCATAGCGACCGTCCGCTTCTTCCCGGTAGTAAAAATAGCGGCCGCGGCCGATCTTCAGGGGAGCGTCTTCGTGGGTGTCGTTGATGCCGGAGTCAATGACGGCGACGGTGACGCCCTCTCCGGTCAGCCCGGCCTCCCACGCCGAGCGGACGGCGACGCCGTTGTTCCCGATGAGGTTGACCTGCTGCGCCAGCATGGGGTCGTCGGGGTTGGCGAGGTCGAGGTCGAAAAGCTCCGCTTCGTAGTCCGGTTCTAACACCGCGACCTGACCGGAATAGACCAGACTTTGCACCTCCTCAAGAGAGCCGGCTATGTAGATGTTCCAGTCCTTGGCCAGAGGGAACAGCTCCTCCCGCTCGTCCTCGGCGTCCATGAGGGTGGCGGCGGCCAGAGGATCGAAGGAGAAGGGAGAGGCCGGAGGGGCGTTGAGAACGACGATGTAGCCCGAGGAGGTCTCAGAATCGCCGCTAAGGGCGCTTTCCGCCGCGCTGACGGGCATGGAAGCCATAGACAGGACAAATGTCAGGGAGAGGGCAAAAGCGCCCAGAGCCTTCAAAATGCGTTTCATAGACGGTTCACTCCTTTCTCATCAAGCCGAGGGGTTCAGGGTACGTACCAGCCGCTCCAGCATGGTGGCGACCTCTGCGCGGGTGGCTTGTCCTTGCGGGTCGAGGATGCCGCCGCCCTTGCCGGTGATCAGGCCGGTGGCTACGGCCCATTCCATGGCCTCCTGCGCCCAAGAGGAGACCTTGGCCCGGTCGGAGAAGGAGGCGAGGTCACTGCGCTGGGAGGTGTTTTTGCCTTCCTCCTTCATGTAGCGGAAGAGAATGGTGGCAAGCTGCTCGCGAGTGACGGGATCGTTGGGGAGGAAGCTGCTGCCGTTGCCTTGAACGATGCCGTGGGCGTTGGCCCAGACCACAGCGTCGGTGTACCAAGTGTTGCCGGGTACGTCAAGGAAGATGTTGGAGGCGTTGGAGGAGGGGGTGTTTTCCAGACGGTGGAGGACGGTGACCACCATGCTGCGGGTCATGTCGCCGTTGGGGGAGAAGGTGGTCTCCGCCGTGCCTTGGAACAGGCCGCGCTCCACCACGAAGTTCACCGCGTCCTTGGCCCAGTGGTTATAGGTGTCGGAGAACACCTTGCCTTGGGTCTGGGGCTTTGCACCCAAGGTCAGGGAGGCGGTTCCGGTGACGGTGACGGAGAGAGAGCCGTTGTTGATCACCGATTTCTGGAGAACGTCGGCGGAGACAGCGCCGCTGACGGCGGTGACCACCTCGCCCTTGACGGGGGCGGTGAGGGTCACGGTGCGGCCGGAGGAGAAACTGGTAATGTTAGAGGCGGAGCTGTTGCGGCGGAAGGAAACGGACAGGGTATTGTCCTGATTGACAATGATGACCGAGGCGTTGCCGTTGCCGGAGAACTCGTCAAGGGTGGCTCTGGGGATGGTCACCGTACCAAGGGCGGTCTGGATCCGCAGGGAGTTGTTTTGGGTCTTGTCCCGGAGGGCCTTGGCCAGCGAGCCGGGGAAGGTGACGGTGATGGAGGTCAGGCCGCTGGTGTTTTTGGGGGCGATGGTAAGCGTCCCGGTGGCGGTGGTTTTGGTGAGGGTGTCGATGTCCGCCTGACCGAGGGTGACGCTTCCCGTTGTGCCTGTTTTGTTGGTGGAGGGGGTCACGGTGGAGGCGGTGACCACATCTTCAATGATATCGCCGCCCAGACCGCCGCCGCCGGAGGGCGGGTTACCCACGGTGACGGTGATGGGCAGGTTGCAGTAGACCTGCGCCTTGCCGGAGGAGGTCTGCGCGGAGGGGAAGATGATGGTGGCGGTGAGGGTGCAGGTGGCGCGCAGATCCTTGCCGGGGTTGTTGATCCGCAGCTTGACGGCGGGATAGCCCCGGTTGTCGGTGGTCTTAGTAATGGAGAGGAAGCTGTTTTTGTTGTTGTTGAAGCTCCACTCCACGGTAACGGCGTCCCGGGAGGAGACGGGGTCGTTATACTGGTTGACCAGATTGAAGGTGTACTCC
>CARXAY010000074.1 GCA_949093475.1 uncultured Oscillospiraceae bacterium | reverse complement strand
GGGCGGGATGATGGACAGCTATCTGGTGCCCGCCGGGTACGGCGAGGCGGAGCTGGTGGAGAAGCGCTCCCGGTTCATCGGCCAGCTCTGGCGGGTGGAGACCGAGGAGGAGGCCCGCGCCCACATGGAAGCCGTGAAAAAACGCCACCGGGACGCCCGGCACAACTGCTGGTGCTACCGTCTGGAAAGCGGCGTGGAGCGGTACTCCGACGACGGCGAGCCGCAGGGCACGGCCGGCGTCCCCATGCTCAGCGTCTTTCAAAAAGCGGACGTGACCAACCTCTGCTGCGTGGTCACCCGGTACTTCGGCGGCGTTTTGCTGGGGGCGGGCGGTCTGGTGCGGGCCTATTCCCAAACGGCCCGGGACACACTGGACACCGCAGGAGTAGGAAAGATGCAGCCGTGGACAAGGCTGTCTCTCACCGCGCCCTATCCCCTGCTGGAGCAGCTTAAATTGCTCTGTACCCAGTGCGACGGGGCGGTGGACGACATCGCCTACGCCGATCAGGCCACCCTCACTTTGCGGTTTCCATCTGAAAAGGTTGATCACTTTACATCCCTTGTGACAGAGCTGACTGCCGGAGGGTTGTCCCCGGAGATGTTGGGTGAGTTCATGGCCGCCTCTGTAAAGGGATAAGCCTTGCTTCGTAAAGTTTTTCAGCTTTTTCCCCGAAAAAGAAGGGTTTTACGCCGAAGGCGGCGTATAACTCCAAACAGCACGAGAAACCGCCCGGAAGAGGAGGGACGCTATGACCATCCGTGAGGAAACGGAAGCAAGAGAGGCACAGTTTTTGTCTCCCAACGCCACTCTCGCCGCCCAAAGCCGCGGGCGGGAGCGGGAGATCGCTCCCTGCAACGTGCGAACCTGCTTCCAGCGGGACGTAGACCGCATCGTCCACTCCAAGTCCTTCCGCCGGCTCAAACATAAGACTCAGGTATTTCTCCAGCCGGAGGGCGACCACTACCGCACCCGCATGACCCACACGCTTGAGGTCATGCGGATCGCCCGCACCATTGCCCGCGCCCTGCGTCTCAACGAAGATCTGACCGAAGCCATGGCTTTTGGCCACGATTTGGGCCACACCCCCTTTGGCCATGCGGGCGAGCGCATTTTGAATGAGCTGATGCCGGACGGCTTCCAGCACAATGTCCAGTCCCTTCGGGTGGTGGAGCGGCTGGAGCACGGCGGCGAGGGGCTGAACCTCACTTGGGAAGTGCGCGACGGCATCCTCTGCCATACGGGCAGCCAGACTTCCGCCACGTTGGAGGGGCAGATCATCCGTCTGGCGGATCAGATCGCCTACATCAACCACGACATCGACGACGCCATTCGCGGCGGCATCATCTACCAGATGGACATTCCCATGGAGCTTCAGCAGGAGCTGGGCTTTTCTCACGGCCAACGCATCGACACCCTCACCATGGACGCCATCACCGCCAGCGCGGACGGCGAGAGCATCCGTCTCTCCCCTGCCCGCAAGCGGGCTTTGGCCGATCTGCGGGCCTTTATGTTTGAAGCGGTCTACTGCAACCCGGTAGCCAAGGGCGAGGAATCCAAGGCGCAGGCTATGCTGGAGCTTCTCTTCCGGCACTACATAGGCCACTTGGACGAGCTTCCCGGCGACTACTACGCCATTGCCCAGACCGAGGGTGTCCAGCGGGCCGTGTGCGATTATCTGGCGGGCATGACCGATTCTTACGCCGTGGAGCGTTACGGCGACGTGTTTATTCCCAAGGCTTGGACGGTAAAATAAGGATTCCACGCGGTCACCCTTGAAAGGAGGCGGAGCAATGGCCATCCCACAATCATTTTTGGACGAGCTTGAAGCCCGCTGTCCCATCGAGGAAGTGGTGGCTGACTACGTCACCCTCTCCGCCAAGGGCGGCAACCTGTGGGGACTGTGTCCGTTTCACGGGGAAAAGACCCCCTCCTTCGCCGTCTCCCCGGACAAGCATATCTTCCACTGCTTCGGCTGCGGCAAGGGCGGCGGGGTGGTTCGCTTCCTCATGGAGATCGAAAACCTCTCCTTTATTGAGGCCGTCCGCAAGCTGGCTGCCCGGGCGGGGCTGGAGATGCCCGAGGAGGATCAGGCCGCTCAGGAGCGGCGCAACCGCCGCAGACGGCTGCTGGAGCTAAACAAGCAGGCCGCGCGGTTTTACTACGACACGTTGAGATCCCCTCTGGGCGAGCCGATGCGAAAGTACATTGCCAAGCGGCAGTTGACCTCCGCCTATGTTAAACGGTTCGGTCTGGGCGCTGCGCCGGACAGCTGGGACTCTCTCATTAAGGCGATGACCGCTCAGGGGTTCGAGAAGGGTGAGCTGCTGGAGGCCGGGCTGGTGGTGGCAGGAAAGAACGGCGGCGTTTACGACAAGTTCCGCAACCGCCTGATGCTCCCTGTCATCGACGCCACCGGCGATATTTTGGGGTTTACCAGCCGGGTGATGGACAACTCCACACCCAAATATCTCAACACCCCGGAGACCGCCATCTTCAAAAAGCGCTCCATCCTCTACGGCATCCAATGGGCCAAGCTTACCAAGCGGAGCTTTTTCCTTTTGGTGGAGGGCAATCTGGACGTGATCACCCTTCACCAAGCAGGCATCGACAACGCCGTCGCCACCATGGGCACGGCCCTCACCGCCGAACACGCCCGGCTTATCGGGCGCTATACCAACGAGCTGGTGCTTTGCTACGACAACGACTCCGCCGGCGTGGAGGCCACCCAGCGGGCCATGGCGGTGCTGAAAGACACCACCCTGCGCGTCCGTGTCCTCCAGCTTCCCCGCCGCAAGACTCCGGAGGGCGAGCTGGTCAAGCAAGATCCGGACGACTTTATCAAGCTCCAAGGCCCTGCCGCTTTTGAGCGGCTGCTGGCAGGGAGTGCGGATCAGTCGGAATACCGGCTGGAGACCATCCAGCAGAAGTACGACCTCGCCAAAACCGAAGACCGCGCCGCCTTTTTGAAGGAAGCCGCCCAGATGATCGCCCAACTCTCCCGCCCCGTGGAGCGGGAGATCTACGCCGGGCGCGCCGCGCAGGCGGCGGAGGTGTCCAAGGAGGCCATGGTGCGGGAGGTGGAGGATTCCCGCCGCCGCCACGCCAACCAAAGGCGGCGCAAGGAGGAACGCGCCGCGCTCACTCCGGCGGCCAACCTCCAGCCCAAGGCGAGGGAGCTGCGATACGCCAACGTGCGTTCCGCCCGGGCGGAGGAAGGGGTCATCCGGCTGCTGTTTTTGGATTCCACCCTCCTTTCCCTGTGCCGCGGGCTGGCCCAAGAGCTGTTTTCCTCCCCCCTGTGGGGACGGATATATGCCGCGCTGGCCCAAGGAGAGCTGCCCCCCAATCCCGCCGCCTTTGACGCGGTGTTGAGCGGCGAGGAGGCCGATCTGCTGGCCCGGCTGCTCCACACCCCCCAATCTCTGGCGGAAGGCCGCCAAGCTATGACCGACTACATCGCCATCATTCAAGAAGAAGCCCACCGCCGGGATACCGCCCAGAGTGACCCTATGGCGGATCTTCTGGCCATTCGAGCCAAAAAGAAACAGAAAGAAGTAACGGAGGAGCAAACATGAGCGCAAAGAAAGTAAATCTCACCCCCATGCCTCAGGGCGAGGCCCAGCAGGAACAGGACAAGCTCCGGGAGGAGCATCTGGAGGCCGGCCGTCAGGAGATCCTGAAGGCTCTGGACGGCGTACCCGGCGCGGAGAAGATCGCCGAGCTGATGGAGCGGGGGCGCAAGAAGGGCAAGCTCAGCTCGGCGGAGCTGATGGAGGCTTTGGAGGACTTGGATCTGGAGGGTGAACAGCTGGACAAGCTGTACGACACCTTCGAGTCTCTGGGCATCGACACCGCCGGGGAGTATTACAACGATCTGGAGCCTCTGGCTGAGCTGGAGGATCTGACCGATCTGGATCAGGACGCCCCTCCCCCCGCCGAGGAGTTAGAGGAGATCCCCCCAGAGGAGATGGTCGATCCCAACGCGCTGGGCGACACCTTTGGCATTGACGACCCGGTGCGGATGTACCTCAAGGAGATCGGCAAGGTCAACCTTCTCTCCTCCGACGAGGAAGTGGCGCTGGCTCAGGCCATGTCCGCCGGAGCAGCCGCCGAAGAACAGCTCCAGGAGCTGGGAGACGAACTGTCCGAGGAGGACGCCGCCGCCCTGAAGAAGATTGTTCAGGAGGGCGACATCGCCAAGCAGCGGTTGGCCGAAGCCAACCTCCGTCTGGTGGTCTCCATCGCCAAGCGGTATGTGGGCCGCGGAATGCACTTCCTCGATCTCATTCAGGAGGGCAATCTGGGCCTTATCAAGGCCGTGGAAAAGTTTGACTACACCAAGGGCTACAAATTCTCCACCTATGCCACATGGTGGATCCGTCAGGCCATCACCCGCGCCATCGCCGATCAGGCCCGTACCATCCGCATCCCCGTCCACATGGTGGAGACCATCAATAAGGTCATCCGCGTCTCCCGGCAATTGCTTCAGGAACTGGGCCACGACCCCTCCCCGGAGGAGATCGCCGCCGAGATGGGAATGCCGGTGGAGAAGGTGCGGGAGATCCTGAAAATCGCCCAAGAGCCGGTCTCTTTGGAAACTCCCATTGGTGAGGAGGAGGACTCCCATCTGGGGGACTTCATCCCCGACGAGGACGCCTCCGAGCCTTCCGAGGCCGCCAGCTATACCCTGCTCAAGGAGCAGTTGGTGGAGGTGCTGGGCACGCTGACCAAGCGGGAGGAGAAGGTTCTCCGCCTGCGCTTCGGCATCGAGGACGGCCGCACCCGCACGCTGGAGGAGGTCGGCCGGGAGTTCAACGTCACCCGGGAGCGCATCCGCCAGATCGAGGCCAAGGCCCTGCGGAAGCTGCGCCACCCCAGCCGCAGCAAGAAGCTGAAGGACTTTCTCAACTGATCCGTTGTGACCAAGATGGAGCATCTGTTTCCCGACATTGCGGATATGACCGACCTCCAGCTTCTCTCCTACCTGCTGACGCTGGCCGGAACGTCCACGGAGGCCGCGCGATCCACCGCCCATACCCTTCTGGACAGCTACGACTCTCTGGCTACGATCCTTACCCTGCCCAGTTCTACGTTGGTGGGCGATCCCCGTCTGGACGAGAACTCCAGCGCATTTTTGGCTCTGGTGGGCGCGATGGCTTCCCGCTATGTTGACCGCTTCCACCGCAGCGAGCTGGTGGTGACGGACAAGGAGACGGTCGCCCGTCTGCTGGCGCCCCATCTTCAGGACAGCAAGGTAGAGCGGGTCTGCGCCATCTGTCTGGATCGCGACTTTCACCTTTTGGGCAGCAGCGCCGTGGTCACCCGCGGTGATACAGACAACGTTGCTCTCCCCATTCAGCGGCTTCTGGCGCTGGCTCTCTCCAGCAACGCCTACGGCATGATCCTTGCCCACAGCCATCCCGACGGCATCCCGCAGTTCTCCCCTGCCGACTTGGCTACCACCCATGCCTTGCGTGTCAAGTTAGAGGTGCTGGACATTTCTTTGCTGGATCACTACATATGGGCAAACGGCCCTGTTTCCCTCTATGAGCAGCTTCACGCCCCTGTCCTGCCGCCTCCGCTGAACCGCTGGGACTTGTCCGCCATGCCGCTGCTCAGCCGTCTTGATCCGGATGCGCCCCAGCGCAAGGAGCGTCCCCCTCGGACGCCGCGCAATCCCCTTTTGGCGCGGCTCTCCGGATCTTCTCCCCCTATCACACCATAAAGAAACACCGGGCCTTTTTGCAGGCCCGGTGTTCTTGTCCTTTAGAGCAAAATCAGCTCGCTGACCAGCACCGTCACACAGCAGATCGCCGCCACCGGCAGCAATCCCGCGCCAAACCACGCCGCCGCCAACCCCGCCGCCAGCGCCAGCGCCCCGGCGACCGGGCTTCTGGTGGCGTCCACAATGGCGGGAAAGGTCATCACCGCCAAGGTCACGTAGGGAACGTAATAGAGAAAGGAACGGATAAAGCGGCTACGGATGGGCTTGCGGATCAGGGTCATGGGCAGAGCGCGGATGGCATAGCTTACCGCCGCCATGACCAGAATATAGGCGTACAGCATTATGACTCCACCTCCTGTGCGTCCTTCTCCTCATGGGGAAACAGCGCCGCCGCCCCGGAGGCGATGACCACCGTCAAAAGAATAGTGCGCGTCCCCTCGGAGAGCCCGGACACCACCGGCAGGCGGCTCATGGAAAAGCTGGCCGCAAAGCATAGCAGGATCAGTCCGGCGATGACCCTGTCCTTCCGGGCCGGGGGAACGATCACCGCCAGAAACATTCCAAACAGGGCCACCCCCAGCGCGCTCACCACTTGGGCCGGCAGCAGTTCTCCCGCCACACAGCCCAGCGCAGTGCCCAGCGCCCAGCAGGGGGAGGCCACCAGCACCGCGCCGTAGTGGTAAAAGGGGTCAAGATATCCCGGCCGGGCGATGGTAATGGCAAAAAACTCGTCGGTGATGAAAAAGGACATGAGGAAGCGGTGGATGGGGTGGCCGTTTGGGTCGATGCGCTGGCTCATGGCGGTACTCATCAGGAGATACCGGGCGTTGGCCACAAAGGTCATCACCGCCATGGTCAAAAGCCCGGAGCGGGCGGCGATCACCCGGAAGCCTGCGTACTC
>CARXAY010000073.1 GCA_949093475.1 uncultured Oscillospiraceae bacterium | reverse complement strand
GGGTGATAGGGTTGTCCTTCAGCCGCCGCCGCTGGATATCCGACAGGCCGTTGGTGGCCAGCGCCAAGGTGCAGTGGGGCTTCAGGGCCTCCAAAAGCTCCTGCGCGCCGGGAAGTACATCGCCGCAGTCCCCTAAGTAGCGCAGATATGTTTTGTTCCACTCCGCCGCGTCCGCCTCCACACCCAGTACCTTGGCAAAGTCCCCAAACCGCCGGAGCATCAGCTCTTCCCGGCCGATCTCCCCCCGGTGGTGGGCCGCCCAAAGGGGCACGTTAATGGACAGGTAGGTCTGCATGACCCCGTCGTCAAAGGAAATGCCCCGCTCCTCCATGCTGCGCCGCAGGGCCTGCCGCTCGGTGGCTTCAAAGTCTAAAAGCGTCCCGTCGGCGTCTAAAAGCACCGTCTTATACCGCGCCATACCGCTGTCCGCGCCTCCTCTCCGCCACCGTTCGCCGCATCCGCACCGCCGAGGACACCAACAGCACCCCCAGCGCCAGCGCGCCGGCGAACTCCACCGTGTGCATCAAAGTGTTGCCAAAATTTCTCGTTTGCCCGGCAATGGCGAACTTCATGGCGTAATAAATGCCGCCGCCGGGAACAAGGGGGAAAAAGGCCACCAGCAGATAGCCGGTCACAGGGCATTTGCGAAGCCGGGCCATGGTCTCGCTCCAGACGGAGATGGACACCCCTGCCAGCAGGGCGGAGAGCATATCTCCCAGCCCCAACGGCCTGCTGCACAGCAGATACACCAGCCAGCCCAGCGCGCCCCCTGCCCCGCAGATGAACATTCCAAGGCCGTGGATGTTGAAGATCACCGCAAAGGCCAGACACGCGCCGAAGGCCCACAGGCAGGGCAGCACAAAGACCTGTATCACTTCCGTCAGCTCCATGTCCACCCCTCCTTAAAACATCTGGGCAATGCCCAGCGCCAGTCCTGTACCCAGCGCGATGGCCACACCGATCAGCACCGCCTCCGCCAGCTTGGAAAGCCCGGAGACCATGTCCCCCACCATAACATCCCGCACCGCGTTGGTCAGGGCCACGCCGGGCACAAGGGTCATCAGCGCGCCGATGGTGACGAGGTCTACGCTCTGTCCCAGCCCCGCCGCCACAAGGCCAAGGGCCAGCAGGGCGGACACTCCACCCCCCGCGATGGTGCGAATGAACAGGTTTGCTCTCAGCGCGTCCATCCACCAGACGGTCAGACCGATGGCCGCGCCGCACACCCCGGCGCACATCGCGTCCCGCCAGCTTCCGCCGAAAAAGAGGGTGAACATCCCCGCGCCGAAGAAGTGAGCCAGTAGGATCACAAATTGGGAATACTCCTTCTCCCCTTCCAGCTCCTCCTGCAGGGCGCTCCGGGCCTGATCCACGGGCAGGGGCATGGCGCAGAGCTTGCGGCACAAGCCGTTCATGGCCTCTAACTTCCAAATGTCCGTCCCGTGGTTGGGGATGCGGCGCATGCTGGTGACCTCCCGGCCGCCGGTGTGCACGGAGGCAATGAGGCAGTTGGGGATGGCGAACACCTCCCCGGTCTCCACGCCGTAGGCTTTCAGCAGGCGGCTCACCGATTCCTCCACGCGGTAGATCTCGCCCCCCGCCAATTGGATGTGGTAGCCCACCTCCACCGCCAGATCCAGTATCTCCTCAACGTCCACCATTTTACCCTCCCCACGCGCCGGGTGCAAGTTACAATTTTTCAACAAAACGGCACAAAGCGTTACAAATAGTACGCCGCGCCACCCTCAAACAGCGGCTGGAGCTTGTCCCCCACAATGTTGATCCCCACATAGCGGCCCTTGCGCTCGGTGTGGCCCATCTTGCCCAGCACCCGCCCGTCGGGGGAAATGAGGCCCTCCACCGCGCCCACCGAACCGTTGGGGTTGGCGGAAATGTCCATGCTCACCTTCCCGCGGGCGTCCACATACTGGGTGGCGATTTGGCCTTGGGCCGCAAAGGTTTTCAGCACCTCCGGGGTACACACGAACCGCCCCTCGCCGTGGGAGATGGGGATGGCGTGAACGTCCCCCACCTTGCAGAGGCTCAGCCACGGCGAACGGGTGGAGGAAACCCGGGTGTAGACGTACTTGCTCTGGTGACGCCCGATGGCGTTGAAGGTCAGCGTGGGGCAGGACGGGTCGGTGGGGCGAATTTCCCCGAATTGGATCAGCCCCAGCTTAATGAGGGCCTGAAACCCGTTGCAGATGCCCAGCATCAGGCCGTCCCGGTTTTTCAGCAGGTCATGTACCGCGTCGGTGACGGCGGCGTTTCGGAACAGGGAGCAGATGAACTTGGCCGAGCCGTCCGGCTCGTCGCCGCCGGAGAATCCGCCGGGGAGGGCCACAATCTGGGCCTTGCCGATGGCGGCGGCCAGCGCGCGCACCGATTCGGCCAGCGCCCCGGCCGAGCCGTTGCGGATGACCAGAATCTCCGGGTCAATGCCCGCCTTGATACAGGCGGCGGCGGTGTCCAGCTCGCAGTTCGTGCCGGGGAACACGGGAATGACCGCCTTGGGATGGGCAATTTTATGCCGGGCCACAATGGGGGCGCGGTCGGTACAGGAGTAGGGCTCCGCCTCCCCCTCCACCGGGGCGTTTGTGGGATAAACGTCCTCCAAAACGCCCTCGTTCAGCTTTAACAGCTCGTCGATGGGGGCGCAGTCGCCGCCCAGCTCGATCACCGGCTCTGCCGTGGTCACGCCCCAGCGGGTCGCGAAGGGGCTGTCCACAGCCTCTGTCAGTTCTGCTATGATCGCGCCGGGCCATGGGGTGTCGCTCTCCCAGAAGCCGTTTGCTTCCTCTGCCTTGGCAGAGAATCCGACGTGGTTTCCGAAAGACATCTTCATAATGCCCTCCGCAACGCTGTTCTCCACGGCCCACGCCGCCTTCACCTTTCCGGCTCGGCACAGGGCGTAAAACTCCTCCCACGCGGCCCTCCGGCTCTCGGCGGTGTCCTTTTGCGGCGCGAACAGATACACCGGATGTCCCGGCTCTTTGAACTCCGGGGAGATGACCTCGCCGGCCTTGATGGGCGCGATGGCGAAGGAAATGAGGGTGGGGGGCACGTCCAGATCAAGGAACGACCCGGACATAGAATCTTTCCCGCCGATGGCGGCGCAGCCGTAATTGAGCTGGGCCTCCATCGCCCCCAGCAGGGCGGCGGCGGGCTTCCCCCAACGCTCCGGCTCACTGCGGAGCTTCTCAAAAAACTCCTGAAGGGTGAGATAGGCCTTCTTGTAGTCCGCCCCCGCCGCCACCAGCTTGGCAAGGGAGGTGGTCACCGCCTCATACGCCCCTTGATAGGGGTCGCGGCTCAGAGTATCCGGGTCGCAGCCCCACGCCATGACGCTGGCCTGCTCGGTCTCCTGCCCCGGCTCGACGGGCAGCAGCGCGGCCATGGCCTGCGCCGGGGTGGTCTGGTGCTTGCCGCCGAAGGGCATGAGGACGCTCCCCGCGCCGATGGAGCCGTCAAACCGCTCCACCAACCCCCGCTGGGACGCGCATTTCAGGCTGGCGGCCATCTCCCGCAGGTTCACTTTTTCCTTGGGATACACCCCCGGCGCTTCCGGCACATAGACCTTGGCGGTTTTCACCGCGCCGTTGGTGTTCAAAAAGTCCCGGCTCAGGTCGGCGATGACCTCCCCCCGCCATTGCATCACCATCCGGGGGCTCTCGGTGACCACCGCCACTTGGTATGCCTCCAGATTCTCCCGCTCGGCGGCGGCAATAAACGCCTCCACGTCTTGAGGGGCGACCACCACCGCCATGCGCTCCTGACTCTCGGAAATGGCAAGCTCCGTGCCGTCCAGACCGTCATATTTCTTGCGCACTGCGTCCAGATCAATGCGCAGGCCGTCGGCCAGCTCGCCGATGGCGACCGAAACGCCCCCTGCGCCGAAGTCGTTGCACCGCTTAATAAGCCGGGTCACGTTTCCGTCCCGGAACAATCTTTGAATTTTCCGCTCCTCCGGGGCGTTGCCCTTTTGCACCTCGGAGGCCATGGTGTCCAAGCTCTTGAGGTCGTGGCTCTTGGACGAGCCCGTCGCGCCGCCGATGCCGTCCCGCCCGGTGCGTCCGCCCAGCAGGATCACCACGTCGCCGGGGGCAGGCCGCTCCCGGCGGACATGGTCGGCCGGGGCTGCGCCCACCACCGCGCCGCACTCCAAATGCTTGGCCACATAGCCGGGGTGGTACAGCTCACTCACCTGCCCGGTGGCAAGGCCGATCTGGTTGCCGTAGGAGGAATACCCCGCCGCCGCCGTCTGGCAGAGCTTGCGCTGGGGCAGCTTGCCCTCCAGCGTCTCGCCGAGAGGCGTTCTGGGGTCGCCGCACCCGGTGACCCGCATGGCCTGATGGACGTACACCCGCCCGGAGAGGGGGTCGCGGATGCACCCGCCGATGCAGGTGGCCGCGCCGCCGAAGGGCTCGATCTCGGTGGGGTGGTTGTGGGTCTCGTTTTTGAACATCAAGAGCCAGTCCTGCTCCTTCCCGTCCACTACGGCGGGGACGTGGATGGAGCAGGCGTTGATCTCCTCGCTCTCGTCCAGCTCGGGGAGCAAGCCCCGCTTTTTCAGTACCTTTGTCCCGATGGTGGCCATGTCCATCAGGGTCACGGGCCGCTTCGCGGCCTTCTCCTTGCCGTAGACCTCCTCCCGGGCCGCCAGATAGTCCTCGTAGGCCGCCTGCACGGTTTTGTCCTGAATCTCCACCCCCTCCAGATGGGTGGAGAAGGTGGTGTGGCGGCAGTGATCCGACCAGTAGGTGTCCACCACCCGCACTTCGGTGACGGTGGGGTCGCGGTGTTCCTCGTCCCGGAAATAGGCTTGCAGGAATTTCAAGTCCTCCAAGTCCATGGCAAGGCCCATCCCGCCCCGCAAGGTCTCCAGCGCGGCGGTGTCCATGGCGGTGAAGCCGGCCACAGCCGCCACCGCCTTGGCTTCGGGGTACTGCTGAACGAGGGTAGCGGGCTTGTCCAAAGCAGCCTCCCGGCTCTCCACCGGGTTGATAAGGTATTTCTTCGCCTTGTCCAGCTCTTCGCCGGTGACCTCGCCAAAGAGCCAGTACACATCGGCGCAGCGCACGGCGGGCCGTTCGCCCCCCGCCAGCATTTGCAGACACTGCCCGGCGGAGTCGGAGCGCTGGTCAAACTGCCCCGGCAGGGCTTCCACGGCAAACACCTGAACCCCCTCGGCCTCCGGCGTCTCTTCAAAGACCTCGTCCACCTGCGGCTCGGCAAAAACAATGTTCTTTGCCCGGTCATAGGTCGCCTGATCGATCCCCTCCACGTCGTAGCGGCGGAAGATACACACGTCGGTCAGGCCCTTCAGCCCCAGCACCTCCCGCAGCTCCCGCGTCAGGGCGCGGCCCGCCACGTCAAAGACCTTTCTCTTTCGCACAAAGCACCGAAATACCATCTCTGATCTCTCCCTTTCCCTGCGTTTAGTCGCGAAATGTCCAGTTTTCCAGCTGATAGAACAGGTTTCCCTGAGTGGGCTTCAGGCCGCTCACCTGTCCCCACTGGGTCAGCGCCGCCCCCGTCTTAAAGCACAGGGTCACAAAGGGCGGCCGCTGGGTGTAGCCCTCATAAAACCCCTGCCACTCCCCTGTGGCTCTGGCCTCGGCCAGCGCGGCGGCCAGCGTCTTGTCCGGCGCGCCGCCGTAGCAAAGGCCGCTCCCCGCGGTGAAGAAGGGGGTCAGGTCAAAATCCCCGGTCAGGCGGGTCTCCCCCAAATAGAGGTCGAAATCTCCGCTGTTCAGAGCCTTTTTGTACTCCTCCCACGGCAGGGCGGTCACTGTCACCCGAAAGCCCACCGCCTCCAGATCGGCGGCGATGGCTCTCCCCATCTTTTCCTTGAAGCTGTTGTCCGAATTGACCAGCAGCTTCAGCTCCAGCGTCCGTTTCCCCACATGGCGCACGCCGTCCTCGCCCAGCTCGTACCCCATGGCGTCCAGCACTTCGGCGGCGGCCGCCCGGTCATAGGCCAGCCCCTTGGCCAGCCCCGGATCATACCGTTTGGCGGTGGGCGGCACGGGAAGGGCGGCCACCGAGGCGTGTCCGCCCAGCACCTCGGTCACCAGCGCGCTGCGGTTCACCGCCTGACTCAGCGCCCCGCGCACCTCCGGGTTCTGGCACACCCCGGAGCTGCAGTGAAAGCCCAGATAGAGCATGGTGGAGGTGGGATATTCCCATGTCTGGTACGACCCGGAAAACCCCAGCGCGTCCGCGCCGGTGGGGTCGGACGCCGCAAACCCCAGCGCGCCGCTGTCAAAAGCGGCGATCATCTCATCCGCTGCGCTAATGCTCATTAGCTGAATTTCTCCCGGAATTCCGGCGGTTTCCCGCCAGCCGTCCGTTCTGGCTAACAACCGTTCGCCATCCAGCACATACCGCCCCGTGCCATAGACCTCCTCCTTGTCCACCAGTGCGATGGGGATGTCCAGCAGGGCCAAAAAGTCCCGGTTCGGCGCGCTGAGCTGAAAGACCACCACATTCTCCCCATCGGCGGAGATCCTTTGCACCGCCCCCAGCCGGGTGGCGTACAGGCTCTTTTCCCCTTTGGCGGTGGTGAGCGCGGCACAGACCGCCTGTGCGTCCAGCGCCGTGCCGTTCGCAAAGGTCACGCCGCTTTTCAGGGTCACCCGCCAGCTCAGGCCGTCCTCTGAGCCCACCGCCCCCTGCGCCAGTAGCGGCTGCGGCTCAAAGGCGTTGTCCAGCTCATAGAGGCTGTCGTAGAGGAGGGGCGCAAGGATCATATTGGTGGAGCGGCTGCTCAAATAGGGGTTCCACGTCCCCTGCGGGTCGAGGGGGAGGGTAAAGGCC
>CARXAY010000072.1 GCA_949093475.1 uncultured Oscillospiraceae bacterium | reverse complement strand
GAGATGCGGACGGTCAGTGCCTCTTCGTCCAGCTCCAGAAGCTCCAGCGCCGTATGGGTCTTAGCTTCCTCCAAAACGTCCATATCAGGGATGGCAGCGCCGGCCGGATCGTTCGACGCCCGCTCCCGGCAGTCGTGCCACGGCTTGAGTACCGCGCCAAACATGATGTTCACCTGTCCATCCGTCCGGCGGCACAACTCTTTGGCGTAAACCAGAAAATCCATGGTCTCCTGATCCACTGCAACAGGCTCTCCCCCGGCGTTCTTGTTCACGGTGCAGAGGTTGTTGACGCCGCTGTATTCGTGGTAGATGTCCAACCGCCAGTGGTAGTCCTCCAGCAAAGTCTCCGCAGCCGCCGTATTTTCCTCAAACACGGCCTCGGCGTCTCCGGCATAGCTGTAAATAGTGGAGACAGTATCAAAAAAAGTGTAGTAGATCTTTCCCTGCGGTTCTTTCTTTTGCGCGACAATAGGGCACCCCGTCAAAAAGACGGGGAACCCTATTGCAAAACACAGGCATATGAACTTTTTCCAAAGCCTCATGCCCATATTAGATTTGCTTGGATTTAGCGGGCGTTGGTGGCAGCCTTAGCGGTAGTAGCCTGAAGGGAAGTCACCTGAATGGAGCAGCCGGCATCCAGCAGGCCCTGATCGGCGGAGATGGTGTGACCGCCGGCTTCCTGAGTGGGCAGACCGGAAACCTCGTCAGCGGTCTTGCCGACCACAAACTTGGAGAAAGCCTCGGACTGCTCGAACCACTCCTTGGTCACGCCGTTGCCATCGTTGTCGATGCCGACGGGAGCCATGCCGTAGTCACCCTTCAGGTTGCGCTTGGTGGCGGTGAAGGCGGTGTCCACGATCTCACCGGCGGTGTTGATGGTGATCTTGGGCTGGATGGCGTCATTGATGGCGGCCACGATCTTGCCGTCCTCCACCACAGCGGCGGCAAAGTCGGTGTACATAGCGGCCAGACCGTCGCCCTCAGCGGTGGCGGGGGTGGAATCGGCGGCGCTGGTGTTGGCGGCGACGCCCAGAGTGAACTTGCCCTTGGACTTGAAGGTCATGCCCTGCTCGTCGTTGCAGGCGGCGGCAATGGCCTTCACAAAATCGGTGACCTGCATGGAGCAGCCGGCGTCCAGCAGAGCCTGATCGGCGGAGATGGTGTGGCCGTTGGCGTCCTGAGTGGGCATATTGGTGATGTCGGCGGCGGTCTTGCCCACGGCGTACTCCTCGATGGCGTGAGCCTGCTCATACCACTCCTTGGTCACGCCGTTGCCGTCGTTGTCGATGCCGACGGGAGCCATGCCGTAATCGTCGCCCAGCTCCATCTTGGTCTTGAAGGTGGCGGCGGTATCCACAGCGCCGTCGGTGACGTTCATCTTGTTCTGAGCCACGTCGATGCGGCAGGCGACGATCTTGCCGTCCTTGTCGGTGACAACGGTGGCCACGGTGGCGTCCACCTGAGCGTTGCCGGTGTCGGAGCTGCCCATGCTGACCTCGACGCCCATGCCCAGCTTGTAGTCCGCTTCCTTCTCGCCGCAGGCGACCAGACCGGTCACCAGCAGACAGGCGCAAAGCGCGATCGCAAGAATCTTCTTCATGTTGATGTACTTCCCTTCTTCAAAATAATTGTAGAATTTTGCTGTCTATCCGCCCTGTTTGCGCCAAGACGGACGATTGTTAAAATCATAACACATCTTTTCCCATAAATCAAGCCCTTTCGCAAATTTTCCTTTTCAATTTTGGAAATATTTCTAAAAGCGCAAAAAGACCCCGGGTTTTCCCCGAGGTCTTTTCTGGTGGACGATACAGGACTTGAACCTGTGACCTCCCGCACGTCAAGCGGATGCTCATACCAGCTGAGCTAATCGTCCGAACAGCTATGACAGTATACCGCGTTTTGGACTCTCTGTCAAGTGCCAAAGGGGTAAATTTTCATTTTTCTTCTCCGCCGCCTTGCGCGGCGGCGGAAAACGTGCTAAAATACCCTTGTCCCATGCCCTTGTAGCTCAGTTGGATAGAGCGACCGCCTCCTAAGCGGTAGGCCGGAGGTTCGACTCCTCTCAAGGGTGCCACAAGGCCACCGCCGCTGCGGTGGCCTTCTCACAAAGAAGAAAGGATGTCTCCTTATGAAACGTCTCCTTGCCTTGCTCCTTGTGTTTGCCCTTTGCACGCTCCCTGCCGGCGCCGCCGTCTATTCCGACGTCTCCGCCAACGCTTGGTATGCCGTTGCGGTGGACGAGGTCTCCCACCGGGGGATCATGAAAGGCACTTCCGACCTTACCTTCTCTCCCAACGCCTCTATGAGCCGCGGGATGCTCGCCACTACCCTCAACCGTCTTGCCGGAGAGCCCCACTCCACCGCCGGGCTGTTTTTTCAGGATATTGAGGCGGGCACTTGGTACATCGACTCGGTCATCTGGTGCGCGGAACATGAATATATGGTAGGCACGGACTCCACCCACTTTTCCCCTGACCTGCCCCTCACCCGGGAGCAGCTGGCTACCGTCCTCTGGCGGTATGCGGGCAAGCCCCCCGCCTCCTCTTCCGTCACCGCCTCCTTCACTGACAACGCCTCGGTCAGCTATTGGGCGCGGGGCGGCGTGTCTTGGTGCGTCTACGCCGGGCTTTTGAACGGTAAGCCCAACAATCTGTTAGACCCCCAAGGCACAGTCACCCGCGCCGAGATGGCGCAGGTGCTTTTGAACTACTTTATCCAGTTCCGGCTGTAAATTCTGTTTTGTGAAATGAAACAAGGGCGGGACGCATGACGCGTCCCGCCCTTGTTTTCACGTTTTCTTCTTCTCCATGCGGTCTAAGTGCGGCTGCATCATATCCAACAATTCATCCCGCTTGAAAACGGTGATGTCGATTCGTTCCGGACACAGCGCACCGGGGTCGATGTACTCCTTAAAAATCAAAAAGTTAAAATAGTCCAGCTTCTTGAGGATATATTCATTCCCCTCGTATTCTCCATTGCGAATATTCCCGTCCGAGATAAACCGAACGATCCCCCGTGCCGCTTCCACGCAGAAAAACTCTGTGTTCAAATACTCCCGTAGAATCCGCTTTGAGTAACTCGTCATTGCTTTTAGTTGGACGCGGTGTCCATGTCCTGATCGTCGCCCCAGATCATGTTCTTGCGGAGCTGGGCGCCCACGATCTCCATCTGGTGCTTAGCCAGCTGGGCGCGCTTGGAGTTGAAGAAGGTGCGGCCGTTCTTGTTCTCGGCGATCCACTTGCCGGCAAAAGTGCCGTCCTGAATGTCGGAGAGGACGGCGCGCATCCGGGCCTTGGTCTCCTCGTGGGGGATGACCCGCGGGCCGGAGACGTACTCGCCGAACTCGGCGGTGTCCGAGATGGAGTAGTTCATCATACCGATGCCGCCCTTGTTGATGAGGTCGACGATGAGCTTCAGCTCATGGATGCACTCGAAATAGGCGTTCTCCGGCTCGTACCCTGCCTCCACCAGCGTCTCGAAGCCGCAGCGCATCAGATCCACCACGCCGCCGCACAGGACAGTCTGCTCGCCGAAGAGGTCGGTCTCGGTCTCGTCGTGGAAGGTGGTCTCCATCACGCCGGCCCGTGCGCCGCCGATGCCGGCAATGTAGGCCAGCGCCACCTGATAGGCCTTGCCCGTGGCGTCCTGCTCCACCGCCACCAAGCAGGGCACGCCCTTCCCGGCGACATAGGTGGAGCGCACGGTGTGGCCCGGGCCTTTGGGCGCGGCCATGAACACGTCCACACCCTTAGGAGGCACGATCTGCTGATAGCGGATGTTGAAGCCGTGGGCGAAGGCCAGCGCATTGCCCTCCTCCAGATTCGGCTCGATGTCCCGCTTGTAGACCTCGGCCTGAACCTCGTCGTTGATGAGGATCATCACGATGTCGCCCCACTTGGCGGCGTCGGCCACGGTCTTGACGGCCAGCCCGGCCTTCTCCGCCTCCGCCCAGCGCTTCGACCCCTGACGCAGGCCCACGCACACGTCGCAGCCGGAATCCTTCAGGTTCAGCGCGTGGGCGTGGCCCTGAGAGCCGTAGCCGATGATGGCGATTTTCTTGCCGTCCAGCACCTTCAGGTCACAGTCCTTCTCGTAATACATTTTTGCCATAATGAACCACTCCTTTTATATTATGAAATTGAAATCATTGGAATACGCTTCAGAGATCATATGCTCAGGCCCAGCTCCACCTCGTCCTCATTGCAGCGGCCTGTCTCGGAAAAGCCCAGCGCCCTGTAAAGCCCGCAGGCGGTTCGGTTCTCCGGGTTGACCGTCAAAAGCACCCGGTTCGAGTCCCCGAAGGGTTTTGTATGGATATACGCCAAAGCCAGCTCCATGGCCGTCCGGCCGTATCCCTTCCCCTGATGTGCTTTGTCGATCATCAAATGCCAGATGTTGTAGGTCTCCTCGTCATCGTCATAGATGACCATGACATAGCCCACCACTTCACCGTCGCGGCACACCGCGAAGGGAGTGCATTGCTTGTAATAGACATAGGCCTGCGCCAAGCTCCGAACGGGGTGGGACACAAATTTGTCCTGCCCTTCCCCCAGTTTTAGGTTGAAACAGGCGATAAAATTCGATTCATCTACTTTTTGCAGGGTAATCAAGTCTATAAGTTCCTCCTTTTTGTTCGGAGGGCTAACGGGAAAACACCCTCCGTCTAATTGAACGGATCGTTCTTCCGTAAGTTTTCATCGTTGATCGTCCCCTTTCCTGAAGATGATGATCTATTCCAAACACAGAGCCTTCTGTGGAGTCTTACAGGATGTTCTTACCAATGTTGAACTCGGTGGTCTCCTTGCGCTCGTCGCTGATGGTGTAAGCCCCCCGCTCCAGAGCTACCATGCCCGTGCGCACCAGCTCCAAAATGCCGAAGGTCTCCAGCAGCTTCTGCATGGCCTCTGCCTTGCTCTCGTCGCCGATGAGGGCGAGGGTCAAAGACTGCACCGACACGTCGATGATGGACGCGCGGAAGATGTTGGCGATCTGGATGATCTCATTTCGCACGTCGGAGGTCTCCGCCCTGACCTTGAACATCACCAGCTCCCGGCGGATGGAGCGGTCAGGCTGCAGCTCCTGCACGGAATAGACGCAGAATTGCTTGCGAAGCTGGTTCATAATCTGGGCTGTGGCGGCGTCGTCCCCCATGACCTCAATGGTGATGCGGGAGATCTGGGGATCGTCGGTTGCCCCCACGGCCAGCGATTCAATGTTGTACCCCTTGCGGGAAAACAGCCGCGACACTTGGGACAGCACGCCCGCAGTGTTTTCTACCAGCACCGAAAGGGTGCGGCGTGTGACCTGTTCCTTCATACTCTCCCCTCCTTTAATCCAGCAGGAAGCTGGTGGCTGACCCACCGCCGGGCACCATGGGATGAACCATGGCGTCCTTGTGGATGGCACACTCAATGAGATAGGGCTTTCCGCTGTCCACCGCTTTTTGAAGCTGCGCGCGGAACTCCTCCTGATTGGCGGCGCGGCCTCCGGCGATGCCGTAGGCCTCCGCCAGCTTCACAAAGTCCGGCCCGCGCTCCAGATCGGTCTGGGAATAGCGTTTGCCGTAGATCAGGCTCTGCCACTGGCGCACCATTCCCAGCGTGTGGTTGTTGAAGATGACCGTGATGACCGGGATCTGGTAATGCTCCACGGTGGCCAGCTCGTTGCAGTTCATGCGGAACGACCCGTCTCCCGTGCAGTGTACCACCACCTGATCGGGGTTGCCCACCTTCGCGCCGATGGCCGCGCCCAAACCAAAGCCCATCGTACCGAAGCCGCCGGAGGTGATGAACTGTCCGGGGCGGGAGAAGTGGTAATACTGCGCCGACCACATTTGATGCTGGCCCACATCGGTGGCCACGATGGCCTGTCCGTCGGTGACCTCCTGAATGGTCTCCAGCACCTCATGGGGGTGGAGGATGTCGTCTTTTTTCAGGGGGACTTCCTTATGGGAGAACACCCATTCCCGCCACTGGAGGAACTCCCGCTGCTTCATGCCCTTGTTCAGCAGCTCCAGCACCCGGCAGGCATCGCCGATGATGTGGTGGTCGGTCTTAACGTTCTTGTCGATCTCCGCGCGGTCAATGTCGATATGTACCACCTTGGCATTCTGTGCAAAGGTCGCGGGATCGGTAGCCACCCGGTCGGAGAAACGGCAGCCGATAGCAATGAGCAGGTCGCACTCGCTGGCGGCGTAGTTGGAAGCGTGAGAGCCGTGCATCCCGATCATGCCGGTAAACAGGGGGTGGTCTCCCGGCAGCGCGCCGCCGCCCATGATGGTGGAGGCCACCGGCGCACCCAACGCCTCCACAAACTTGCGGAATTCCGGCACTGCGCCCTTCGAGCGGATCACGCCGCCCCCCACCAGCACCAGCGGACGCTCCGCTTCGTCGATCATGGCAAGCAGCGTGTCTACATCCCGGCGGTCAGGCTCAGGGATCTTCAAATCGTAGCTGGAGCGGTGAAGAAGGCGGGCCAGTCGCCCGTGCTGGGCGTGCTGCTCCAAGGGGAGGGGCTCAAACTCGCACTCGTCGGAGGTCACGTTCTTCACAATGTCGATCAGCACCGGGCCGGGCCGGCCGGAACGGGCAATGGCAAAGGCCTCCCGGATGATGTCTGCCAGATCCTCCACGTTGCGAACCAGATAGTTGCACTTGGTGATGGGCATGGTGATGCCGGTGATGTCCACCTCCTGAAAGGAATCCTTTCCAATGAGGTTTTCCGCGACGTTGCAGGTAATGAATACCACCGGGGAGGAATCATAATAGGCCGTGGCGATCCCGGTGGTCAGGTTGGTCGCGCCCGGGCCGCTGGTGGCAAAGCACACCCCCACCTTCCCGGTCGAACGGGCATAGCCGTCGGCGGCATGGGAC
>CARXAY010000071.1:2975-6911 GCA_949093475.1 uncultured Oscillospiraceae bacterium | reverse complement strand
GTCGGACACGCTGGACAACGATCAGGAGGGGAACAACCTGTCTCTGATGGACGTGATCCGCGTGGACGACACCATGCTGGAGGATCTGGACTTAAAGGAATCCTGCCTGCGGGCGCGCGCGGCGGTGGAGAAATGCCTGACGGCGCGGGAGGCGGAGATCATCACCCTACGTTACGGTCTCCACGGCGGCGCGCCGCTGGCCCAACGGGAGATCGCCCAACGCTGCGGCATCTCGCGGAGCTATGTCTCCCGCATTGAGAAAAAGGCGTTGGAGAAGCTGCGCCGGGAGCTGGAATGAAAGGACGGACGCAAAACGCCTTGGGGCGACAGCCTCAAGGCGTTGTTGGCGCAGGGTCGTTTTCGGTCAGGCGGTGCGCCAGATCGCAGATGCGCTCGGCGGAGTCGGGCGGGACGTTTTCCCGCTGCTGCTGGGCCATGTAGCTCCAAAGGTCGGGGTCTACGCCGGAGCGGATCTGAGAAAGAGAGACGGCAAATTGATGAGAGGTAAAAAACCGGGCGTTTTTCGTTTCGCAGCCGGGAATGGGGTGCAGAGCCACCAGAGGAAGCCCCACCACCGCCGCCTCGGTGGTGGACAGCCCGCCGGGCTTGGTGAGGTAGAGGTCGCAGGCGGACAGATAGAGGGCCATTTTGTCGGTGGTTTGCAGGAGGATGATGGAAGAACCGTACTTTTTGGACAGAGAACGGTAAAGACGGCGGTTTGTGCCGCAAATCACGATCAGGCGGGCGGTATCGCCGAACTGACGGTGCAGCTCCCGCACCGCTCGTTTCAATACCCCCGCGCCCATACTGCCCCCGGAGACCAGCAGATAAGTTTCGTCCAGCTCCAGCCCCAAAGCCTTGCGGGCGTCGGCGCGGGAGATCTCCTGACGGAAGGCCCGGCGAACGGGAATACCCAGCGGGTAGAGCTTTTCCCGGGGGAGTCCGCGGCGCGTGAACTCCCCCAGCAGGTCGGGGTGGGGGATCACATAGGCGTCGCAGTCGGTCTCCTCGGTGAAGGGGATGCAGGTATAGTCGGTGGCGACAAAAATGGTCTTGGGCAGGGGGACGCCCCGGCGCTTGAGATAGGTCATGATCTCGGCGGGGAAGAGGTGGGGCATGAGAACGGCGTCAAAGTGGTTTTGAGACAAAAAGTGTTCCATGGCCCGGGCGGCCTTGCGGTTGATAAAATAGACGGGGGAGCGCCCGGGGAGCTTGCGAACCAGCTCGCCCAAGGAATAGACCGCGCCGAAGAGCCGGGGGGTCTTTTGCACCAGAGAAACATAAGTTCCGCTGACAAGACGGACGGTGCGGTCGCTGCGCAGGGCGTAAGGGTCGAGGAAGACGGCCCGGTCTCCCCGGCGTTCACATTCCTCCCGCAGGGCCTCCGCCGCGGCGTTGTGCCCGCCGCCCGTGCCGCAGGATAAGATCAGGACTTCCATAGCACATTCACCACCGGGCGTTCCCGCTCTTCCTTACTCAGGTGGAAGCGGAGGAGAACGGCGCAGGACAGAAACAAAAAGCCGCTCCACACCACAGGGGGACAGCGGAAGAACAGCAGGCCGAGGGTGACCAGATAGGTGACCACCGTGCGGTAGAAGTGGGGGGACACCCGGAGGATCACCGAGAAAAACACAAAGACCAGAGCAAAATAGGCCGCAGGCTCCCACATAGGCAGCAAGCCCAGCAGGCAGCCGAAGGTGACGGCGATGCCCTTTCCACCGTGGAAACGGTAAAACAGGGGGAAGGCGTGCCCAACCACAGGAGCGGCCAGCGCAAGGGCAAGGAGCAGGGGGGCGCGGTCAAACATATCGGCGTGGGCCAGACAAACGCGGACAGGGAGAAACCCCTTGGCGAGGTCTCCGCAGAGTACCAGCACGCCGCACCAAAAGCCGCCGTACTGAAAGGCGTTGGCTGTGCCGGGATTGGCGTCCCGGCTCTCGCTCAAAATGGCGGCTTTCCCAAAGAGGTCAACGGCCAGACGGGCAAAGAGGACGCTTCCGCAAAGGTAGCCGCCTAAGATCAAAAGCAGTGGAGTCAGCATGGCCGTGTCACCTCCCGAAACGAAAATCAAAGCAGTGCAGTATAGTATAAGGCGAGAGGCAGCGGTTGTCAAGTTTGGACGAGAAGCGGGAAAACCGGGAGGCACGCCACAAAAAATGGCCTGCAAGGAACGCCTTTTTTGCTTTTTACGTCAAAAGGAATACCAAACAATGGAAGGGGCGGTATTCGTGAAAAAGATCCTGACGATCGCGCTGGCCTTGGCCCTGCTGACGGGCTGCACGGGAGGCAGTACGGCGGCAAAGCCTATCAAGAGCAAGAATGGGGAGGCGGTGGAGCTGCACCCCGCCCAGCGCACGGCGGAGTTAGAGGCGGGCTACGCCGATTTTGCGGTGGAGCTTCTGCGCGCCAATCGGAGGCCGGGGGAAAACACCCTCATGTCGCCCCTGTCGGTGACGCTGGCCCTTGGCATGACCGCCATGGGCGCTTCGGGAAACACGGCGGCGGAGTTTGAGGAGGTCTTTGGGATGGATCAGGAGACCCTCGCCGGCTATTGCATGGCGTTGAGAAAGGACTATGACCGGCTGGGTGGCTCCAGCGAGACCGATCTGGTCAACAGCCTGTGGTGCGACCCGGAGCTGACTTTGAACGACGGCTTTGTAAAGACCTGTCAGGACGGCTTCGACGCGGAGCTGTTCCACGCCGACCTCCAAAGCCCGGACACCGTAAAAGCGGTGAACGGCTGGGTGAGTGAAGCCACCCGGGGCATGATCCCTAAGGTGGTGGAGAAGTTTGACGACCAAGCGGTGCTGGCCCTCATCAACGCGGTCTACTTCAAAAATCAGTTCCAAAGTCCCTTTGTGACGCCGACGGGCGAGTGGTTCATCGACTTCCAAAACGCCGACGGCACGCTCTCCCATCCGCAGGGCATGAGCAACGGCGAGCGGGACGAGGTCTACCTTTCCCATGAGAACGGGCAAGGGGTGGTCATGCCCTATGACGACGGGAAGCTGGGGCTGCTGCTCATGCTCCCTGACGAGGGGGTGAGCCTCACCGACTATCTGAACGGCTGGGACGGGCAGACCATCTCCGGGCTGCTGGAAAATCAGACGGAGCGGAAGGTCGCACTGAACGTTCCTAAGTTCAAGGCGGAGTGGGACGGCGAACTGTCGGACGCGCTGACCGCTCTGGGCCTTGCCGACGCCTTCGATGCGGGAAAGGCCGACTTCACCGCCATGGGGAGAAGCGAAGACGGCCCGCTGTATGTGGGCAGCGTCATTCACAAGACCGCCTTTGAGGTGAACGAAAAGGGCACGGAAGCCGCGGCAGTGACGGCGGTACTCATGGAATGTGGCGCTGCCCTTCCTCCCGACGATCTGATCGTCCTCCGCTTTGACCGCCCCTTCGTCTACGGCATCGTGGACTTGACCACGGGCGCGCCCCTGTTTTTGGGCACGATGGAGCAGATGGACTGACCGTTCAAGCGAACAAAAAAGCAGCCGTCCAACGGACGGCTGCTTTTGGTATACGCGGAAAAGGATCAGCGCTTGCTGAACTGGGGCGCGCGGCGGGCGGCATGGAGGCCGTACTTCTTGCGCGTTCCCCATCCGGGCAAGCCCAGATGGGGGCCCCAAGGCATTATAATGCTCGGGCGGGCAAAGCTCGCCCTGCGCAAATTCGCCGCTTTGCGGCAAATTTTACGCGCCATTTGGCGCGGCGGCCAGAAGGCCGCTTAAGGAGCGCAAAAAAAGGGCATCCCGGCGGGATGCCCTTTTTGAAAACGTTGGTTGAAAAATCAGCGCTTGCTGAACTGGGGCGCGCGGCGGGCGGCATGGAGGCCGTACTTCTTGCGCTCCTTCATACGAGGGTCGCGGGTGAGGAAACCGGCGGCCTTGAGGGCGGGACGGAACTCCTCGTTCATCAGCAGCAGGGCGCGTG
>CARXAY010000071.1:0-2965 GCA_949093475.1 uncultured Oscillospiraceae bacterium | reverse complement strand
CGGACGATGAGCTTCAGGGTCTCCAGACCGAAATACTCCTCGATGTCGCGGCCGTTGATGGTGATCGAGCCGTTGCCGCCGGGGAACAGATGGACGCGGGCCACGGAGGACTTCCGGCGGCCGGTGCCGTAATGATAAGGCTTCTTACTCTTATACATATTCGTTGACCTCCTTAAGCCTCGGTGTAAAGCTCAGGCTTCTGGGCCTGATGGTTATGCTCGCTGCCGCGGTAGATCTTCAGCCGAGTGAGGGAGTCCTTGGTGATGATGTTGCGGGGCATCATGCCGCGGACGGCCAGCTTCATGGCCAGCTCGGGCTTATCCTGCATCAGCAGGCGGTACTTGGTCTCGTGGAGGCCGCCGGGATAGCCGGAGTGGGTGCGGTAGAACTTCTGCTCCAGCTTCTTGCCCGTCAGGATCGCCTTCTCGGCGTTGATGACGATGACAAAGTCGCCGCAGTCGGCGTGGGGGGTGTACTCGGGCTTACGCTTGCCGCGCAGCAGGTCAGCGACGATGACCGCGGTTTTGCCCAGAGGCTTGTCGGCGGCATCGACCACATACCACTTGCGGACGATGTTGCCCTTGTTGGCCATAAAGGTGGACATGGTATGATCTCTCACTTTCCGTATGGAATTCGCCGCCTTTTGGCGGTGGCGTTGACTTTACAAAGTCGAGCGTGTTGTATTATAATGCCTTTGACAAAGGTTGTCAACGGCTTTTTGGATATTTTTTGCGGCAGAAATGAAATTCTTTGATTTTCTCCTGTTTTCTTTTGAATACTCTTAAATGCTCGACTTCGATTTTACATTTTTTCAAAGGCGGGAAGTGACAAAATGCGGCAGATCGTGTCCCAGATGCGCCGGTGTGTGGAAGATTATAAGATGATCGCCCCCGGCGACCGGGTGGCGGTGGGGGTGTCCGGCGGGAAGGATTCGGTGGTCACGCTGGCGGCGCTGGCGAAGCTGCGGGAGTTTTACCCCAAGCCCTTTACGGTGGAGTGCGTGACGCTGGACATGGGCACGCCGGGGATGGATTTTGCCCCCATCCGGGCGCTGTGCGAAGAGCTGGACGTGCCCTTCCACCTCATCCCCAGCCAGATCCACGAGGTGATCTTTGAACACCGCAAGGAGAAAAATCCCTGCTCCCTGTGCGCCAAAATGCGCCGGGGGGCGATCCACAACGCCCTCCAAGAGCTGGGCATCACCAAGATCGCCTTGGGCCACCACCGGGACGACGCCATTGAGACCTTTTTCATGTCCCTCATTTTCGAGGGGCGGCTCAACTGCTTCCAGCCGGTGACCTATCTGGATCGGACGGGCATCACGCAAATTCGGCCGCTTCTCTACTCCACCGAGGGGCAGGTGCGAAGCGCGGTGGCGCGAAACGCCCTGCCCGTGGTGAAAAATCCCTGCCCCGCCGACGGCTACACCAAGCGTCAGGAGGCCAAGGAGCTGGTGGCGGAGCTATCCCAGTGTTACCCCAAGCTCAAGGAATACGTGTTTTCGGCGATGCAGAGACTGCCCCTCCCCGAATGGGGCGTGGCGGAATGAAAAAGGGACGGCTTTCGCCGTCCCTTTTTATGCCCCCTTTTGAAAGGGCACAATCCCCTGTAGGGGCGGCTGTCCCCAGCCGCCCGCGTAGGGCGCGACCACTGGGCGCGCCGGGGTCGTCGCGCCCTACGGAAAAACGCGCCGCGTTACTTGGTCTCGATGAAGATGCCCCGCTGGGCCGTCCAATCCACCTTGAAGCCCAGCGCTGCGCCCAAATCGCGGAGCTTGAAGTAGGTATAACCGTTGCCCTCTGCGTCCTTGAGGATCAGGGCGTTCATGCTCTTGCTGCCGCCGTTGAGTTTGACATACTCCGACCCCGCCTTGGCGTAGGTGCGGTCGCCGGAATAGGGGGTCTTCATCTCCGAGCCGTTGGGGGTGTAGGCCGTCTTGGTGGTGATGGCGACCTGACCATCCCAGCCCACTTGGAACTGGGCGGCTGTGCCGTTCAGAATGTAAGCCACGTCACGGAGCTTCACGTAGTTGGTGTCGTTGCCGTTGGCGTCCTTGAGGGCATAGCACTGGAACTCCACCTTTTTGCCGTCCACCTCCACCAGCTGGGTGCTGGCGTAGGCGGTCATGCCGGGGGTGGCGGAGGCGGGCAGAACCGCCTCAAAGGTCTTGCCGTTGTCCAGCGCCCAAATTTGGGCGTAGCTGCCCTCCGCCCCCCGAACGGTGAGGCTGTCGCAGCCCTTGAACGCATCGTTGCCAATGCCGCGCACGCCGGCGGGGATGGTCACGGCGGTCAGGCTGGTGCAGCCATAGAAGATATTGTCCCCAATGCCGGTCACACCGTCCGGGATGGTCACAGCGGTCAGGCTTTCGCAGTAAGAGAACGCCGCGTTCCCAATGCTGGTCACGCCGTTGGCAATGGTCACAGCGGTCAGATTGGAGCAGCCATTGAACGCCCCCTCCCCAATGCTGGTCACGCTGTTGGGGATTGTTACTTTAGTCAGGCTCGTGCAGTCCCGGAATGTCTCCTCCCCAATGGTGGTCACGCTGTTCGGAATGGTCACACTGGTCAGACTTTCGCAGTACAAGAAAACCTGATTTCCCAAGGCGGTCACGCTGTTCGGGATGGTCACGGAGGTCAGGTTTCTGCAATACTCAAACGCACCGTATCCAATGGTGGTAACACTGCTCGGAATGGTCACGCTGGTTACGCTGCTGCCCTCAAACGCCCTCTGCCCAATGGCGGTCACGCTGCCGGGAATGACCACGTCCCCACCGGGGCCGGTATACTCGGTCAGCACCCCGTCGGTGATCTGGAAGTCCCCGGCGGCCAGCGCCGCCGTGGGCAGCAGTCCCACTGCCATGACCAACGCCAGCAGGGTTGCCAAAATTCTCTTTTTCATCTTTTTTCCTCCTTGTGTGTTTTGCCAATTTCGGCAAGGTCAGCCGGAGGGCGGGGAGGTGAAC